>JASHXW010000204.1 GCA_030043395.1 Streptosporangiaceae bacterium | reverse complement strand
CACCTACTCGGGCGGCCAGCGGCGGCGGCTGGAGGTCGCCCTCGGGATCATGCACCAGCCAGTGGTTCTTTTCCTCGACGAGCCGACAACCGGCCTGGACCCGCAGAATCGCGCGAACCTCTGGGAGCAACTGCGGACCCTGCGGGCGGCAGGTACCACGATCATCCTCACCACCCACTACCTCGACGAGGCCGACCAGCTCAGCGACCGGGTTGCGATCATCGACCACGGGACGGTCATCGCCGAGGGAACCCCGGCTGAGCTCAGGCAGCGGTACTCGTCGGACTCCCTGTCCATCACGCCGCTGCTGGCCGCCGCCGAGCTGCCATCGCTCGCGGAACAGCTCGCTCGCGACCCGCTGGTCAGCCGCGCGACCGTCGAGGGCGAAGAGATCCGGCTGACTGTCAGCACCGTGACGAGCGCCATGGCCAGCGTCTTCGCATCGCTCCGGGCCTCTGGCATCGCCATCAGGGCCGCTTCGCTCGCCGAGCCGTCGCTCGACGACGTGTTCCTGGCCGAAACCGGCAGGTCGCTGCGCGACACGGACCAGCCAGGCGATGCGACGCAGGAGCCGCCGGACGGCGCCGGCGAAAGCGCCGCTGGCACCAGGGCAGGAACGGAGGTCGCGGCATGACGTTCGCCCTGCATACCAGGTTGTTCTATCGCCGCAAGCTCCTTGAGTCGCTGCGCCAGCCGGCCTGGATCATCACCGGGCTGACCACGCCGCTGCTCTACCTGGCGCTGTTCGAGCCACTGCTCAGGTCGCTGGCCGGCGGCCCCGCGCTGCCTGCGGGCAACGTGCTCGACCTCTTCGTGCCTGGCATCCTGACGCTGCTCGCCTTCGGGGCCGGAATGGGCGCTGGCTGGGTCGTGATCTGGGAACTGGACACGGGCGTGACCGAGCGGCTCCGCGTCACCCCGGCCAGCCGGCTCGCCCTGCTGCTGGGAACGGTGCTCCGTGACATCACCATGTTCGCCGTGCCCGCCGTCATCGTCGTGCTCATCGCGATCCCGTTCGGATTCGAGGCGCACTGGGGCGGGCTGGCCATCGAGCTCGTGCTGCTGTCCCTGCTCACCGCCAGCGCCTCGGCTACCTCCTCCTCACTTGGCATCAAACTGAAGCAGATCGGGAGCCTGGCCGCCGTGGTCACGGGCACTCAGCTCCCGCTGACCTTGCTGGCCGGGATCTTGCTGCCGCTCTCGCTTGGCCCGCTGTGGCTGCGGGTGCTCGGCCACGTCAACCCGATGTACTACGCGGTGCAGGCGGCCAGGAGCCTGTCAGCGGGCCAGATCGCCACCTCGACCGTAGCCGTCGGGTTCGTCGTCGTCAGCGCGATCACGGCCGTCGCGCTGTGGTGGGGCACTCGCAGCTATAACAGGGCCATGGCCTGAGCCCAGCGGCTAGCCGAGCACATCGCGGATGGCATCGCGCAACGCGCCGGGAACATCGTCGACGAGCACATGCCGCCCCCCGGCGACGATATCGCGCCCGCCGATCACGACATTGCGCACGTCGGAGCTGCTCGCCGCGAAGACAACGGCCTCCAGCGCCGTAAGATCCGGTTCGCCCCCGGCCGGGCTGGAGCCGACCGGGCTGGGGCTGGCCGGGCTGGGGCCGGCCGGGCTGGGGCCGGCCAGGCCAGCTAGCCGCGGCGAGTCCAGGTCCACAGTCACCAGGTCGGCCAGCGAGCCTGGGGCGATCTCCCCCGCGTCTGGCCAACCCAGGCTGGCGTGCCCGTCCCAGGTCAGCGCCGTCCCGAGCGCCTCTGCGGTGAAGTGCCCCCGCTCCCGGCTGGCCAGCCGCTCGTACATCTCGATCCGCCTGGCTTCCTCGAACAGGTCGATCACGGCCTGGCTGTCGCTGCCCACGGTCAGCCGGCATCCGGCGGCGGCAAGGGCCTGGAAGTGGCCGATCCCGTCGGCCAGGTCGGCCTCCGTGGTGGGGCACACGCAGGCGAACGTCTCGCTGCCGCCGAGCAACCTGATGTCCTCGCCGGTCAGGTGCGTGGCGTGGACCACGGAAGCGCGCGGCCCGAGAACGCCAGCCTCGTACAGCACAGCCGCGGGAGTGGCGCGGTACGCCGCCAGGCAAGCCTCGTTCTCTGCGGTCTGCTCCGACAGGTGCGCGTGCAGCGGCGCGCCGGCCTTGCTGGCCCACCCGGCCACGACGGGCATCTGGGCGGGCGGCACGGCACGGACCGAGTGGATCGCCGCCCCGACCCGAGCCGCCGGGCCGAGCATGCCGCGCTGATCAGTGCCAAGTTCGGCGACCCGCTCGGCCCAGGCACCGGCGCTACCGTCGCCGAACCGCAGCTGCGGGCCCGCGAGCGGGACCGCAGCGCCCGCCCGATCCAGGCCGCCTTGCAGGTAACAGGTGTCGAGCAGCGTGATGCGCAAGCCAGCCTGGTCAGCGGCCTCGATCAGCGCGCGGCTCATCGCGTTGGGGTCGGCGTACCTGGCGCCCTCGGGGCCGTGGTGCAGGTAATGGAACTCACCCACGCAGCTGATGCCAGCCAGGGCCATCTCGGCGTAGACAGCTCGCGCCAGCGCCAGGTAGGAGTCCGGGTCCAGCCGGGCAGCGACCTGGTACATCCGCTCCCGCCAGGTCCAGAAGGTGCCCCTGCCCGCTTGCGTGATCCCGCGCAGCGCGCGGTGGAAGGCGTGCGAGTGGGCGTTCGCCAGCGCGGGCATGGTCAGCCCGGCAAGCCTGATCGCCCCCGCGGGCAGGGCCCTGCCACCCGCTCGCGGGGTCACGGCAGTGAACCGGTCGCCGGAAGCCTCGATCAGGACGTCAGGCAGCACTCCGACCCCGGGTAGCCAGGCAAGCTCGGCATGCCAGGCACGGCTGCGCGACCGCGGCGGACTTGGCGTCATCGGCAGGCGATCTCCTCAAGGACAGCTGCCAGGGCGAGAACGCCGGCGTCGCAATCTTCCGGCTCAGCGTGCTCGGCGGGCGAGTGCGACACGCCAGTCGGGTTGCGCACGAACAGCATCGCGGCCGGAAGCCTGGCGGCCAGGATGCCGGCGTCGTGGCCGGCTCCGGTCGGCAGGACCGGCGCGGCTACCCCGCGGCTGGCCAGTGCCGCCGCCACCTGGTCCCGAAGATCAAGGTCAAACGTCACCACAGGCGTGAACGACTCCCTGCGGCTGGTCACCCGCACGCCATGATCGGCGCCCCGTTGCCCGGCCGCACCGATGACCTCGCTGACGAGCTGGTCGAGCGTGGCCTCGTCCGCGGCGCGGGCATCGAGCCAGGCACTGACCGCCGAGCAGATCGCGTTAGCGGCGCCGGGCTCGGCCACCACCTTGCCGAAGGTCGCGAGCGCGCCAAGCCTGGCGGAGGCCTCCCTGGCTGCCAGCGCCGTCGCCGCGTAGGCCAGCATCGGGTCGCGGCGGTCGGCCAGCCTCGTCGTCCCTGCGTGGTCAGCCCGCCCGGCGAAGTCGATCCGCCACCGGCCATGCGGCCAGATCGACTCGCCGATGCCGATCGGGGCGTCCACCGGGGCCAGCGCGCGGCCCTGCTCGATGTGCAGTTCCACGTAGGCGCCAAGCCGCGAGACACGCTCGGGGTCGGGGCCGATCCGCCCTGGGTCCAAGCCGGCCCCGGCCATCGCCTCGGCGAGCGTGATCCCGTCGGCGTCGGTCAGCGCTCTCGCCGCGTCCGGCGCGATCTCGCCGGTCATGAGCCGGCTCCCCAGGCATGCCACGCCGAACCTGCCGCCCTCTTCCTCCGCGAAGGCGGCAACCGCGACTGGCCTGGCCGGTTCCAGGCCTCGCTCGACGAGCTTGTCGATGGCTGCGAAGGCCGAGACGACGCCGAGCGGGCCGTCAAAGGCGCCGCCATCGGGGACGGAGTCGAGGTGGCTTCCGGTGACTACCGCCCCTGGACCCTCCGCCCGTCCGCCGCCCGGCTCCCACCAGGCCCACAAGTTGCCATTGCGGTCGGTCTCGGTCCGTAGTCCGCGCTGCCCGGCGGCCTCGGAGAACCACGCGCGGCAGGCTGCGTCGGACTCGGTGTAGGTATAACGACGGTATCCCCCGGTCTGCGCATGCCTGCCTAGCGGCAGCAGCGCTTTCCACAAAGGGAGATCCCATGATCTCGTCGAGTCTGTCGGCATTCTCGCCAGCTAGGTCTTCGAGATCATGAAGCCGAGCGGTCCTCGTGCATGGGGACGCGGACGTGCCGCTCGGTGGCGATCTCGCGAGCCCGGTCGTAGCCAGCGTCGACGTGCCTGATAACCCCCATGCCCGGGTCGTTGGTCAGGACTCGCTCGAGCTTGCGCGCCGCGAGCGGCGTGCCGTCCGCGACGCACACCTGGCCCGCGTGGATGGAGCGGCCGATGCCGACGCCGCCGCCGTGGTGTATGGACACCCAGGACGCGCCAGAGGCGGTGTTGACCAGGGCGTTCAGCAACGGCCAGTCAGCGATCGCGTCCGAGCCGTCGGCCATGCTCTCGGTCTCCCGGTACGGCGAGGCCACCGAGCCGCAGTCCAGGTGATCGCGGCCGAGCACGATGGGCGCCCGGACCTCGCCGCGGGCGACCATGTCGTTGAACCGCAGGCCTGCCTTGTCGCGCTCGCCGTAGCCGAGCCAGCAGATCCTGGCGGGCAGGCCCTGGAAGTGGACCTTCTTGCCGGCCATGTCGATCCACCTGGCCAGTGGCTCGTTGGCGGGGAAGAGGTCGAGTATCGCCCGGTCCGTCGCCGCGATGTCTGCCGGGTCGCCGGACAGGGCAGCCCAGCGGAACGGCCCCTTGCCCTCGCAGAACAGTGGCCGGATGTAGGCAGGGACGAAGCCCGGGAACGCGAACGCCCGGTCATATCCGGCCAGCTCGGCCTCGCCGCGGATCGAGTTGCCGTAGTCGAAGACCTCTGCCCCGGCGTCCATGAAGCCGACCATCGCCTCGACGTGGGCCGCCATCGACTCGCGTGCCCGGCGAGTGAACCCGGCCGGGTCCTCGGCGCGCAGCGCCGCCATGTCCTGGAATGCCACGCCTTGCGGCAGGTAGGTCAGCGGGTCATGGGCCGACGTCTGGTCGGTGACGATGTTGACCGGGGCGCCCATCTTCAGCATGGCCGGCACCACGTCGGCGGCGTTCCCGAGCAGGCCGACGGAGAGCGGCTCTCCCGCCTGCGCGGCGGCGACGGCCTTGCGGATCGCGTCGTCGGTGTCGTCGGCCGCGACGTCGAGGTAGCCGTGCTCTATCCGGCGGCTGATGCTGGCGGGATCGCAGTCGATGCAGATCACCGCCCCGCCGTTCATCGTCACGGCGAGAGGCTGTGCCCCGCCCATTCCGCCG
Source organism: Streptosporangiaceae bacterium (assembly GCA_030043395.1). Next base: position 7,376 of record JASHXW010000204.1, on the reverse strand, counting down.
AGGCCCGCTGTCAGGGTGATCGTCCCGGCCAGCGAGCCGCCGAACCGCTTCTGCGCGACCGCGGCAAAGGTCTCGTAGGTGCCCTGCAGGATCCCCTGCGTGCCGATGTAGATCCAGGAACCCGCCGTCATCTGGCCGAACATGGTCAGCCCCAGCGACTCGAGCCGCCGGAACTCGTCCCAGGTAGCCCACTGCGGGACCAGGTTCGAGTTGGCGATCAGCACTCGCGGTGCCCACTCATGGGTACGGAAGATGCCGACCGGCTTGCCGGATTGGACGAGCAGCGTCTCGTCGCCTTCCAGGTCGCGCAGTGACGCGACGATCGCGTCGAACGCGTCCCAGCTCCTGGCCGCCCGGCCGGAACCGCCGTACACGATGAGCTGGTCGGGATGCTCGGCAACCTCGGGGTCCAGGTTGTTCATCAGCATCCGCATGGCAGCCTCCTGCGGCCACGCCTTGCAGGACAGCTCCGTCCCCCTCGGGGCGCGGACTGGCCGTGGGCCGGCCTGGCCGGGTGTACGCGCAGCGGTCATCGCCAGTTCCTCACGCAGCAAGCCTCCGTTGAGCCGCGGCGGACCGCCGCGGCCACGACCTCATCTTTCCCGGCACGCCGGGCAGCCCGCCAGCCAGGGGCTACGTCACTCCGTAGAGCCTGTGCAGGATCGTGCGCAGGTGCGACGGAGTCAGCGCGCCCGTGTTCTCACCCAGAATCGTCCGCCCGGACGGGGACAGGAAGAAGGTGACGGGCAGGACGTAGATCCGGTATGCCGCCGCGGCTGTCGCCTTCGGGTCGAACGCGTTCAGGTACGGGACCTTGTAGTGGGCGACGAACGCGGTCGCCGCGCTGTGCACGTCGGCGGAGTCGATCCCGACGAATGTCACCTTGCCGGCCATCGACCGCGCGACGCTGGCCAGCGCAGGAGTCTCCTTCTTGCAGATCACGCAGGAAGACGACCAGAAGTTCAGCACGATCGGCTTCCCCGCCAGGCTGGTCAGGTCGACGGTGCCGCGGCCGGACAGATTGGGCAGCCGGACCGATGGCGCTGGCCTGTGCAGCGAGACGAAGCCGACGCCCTGGGACTTGCTGGCCGTCCCGAGCTTCGGCCCTGACTGCGACGCCCAGTGCAAGCCGAGGACAGTGGCGGTGGACAGGACCACTGCCGCCACGATCAGCAGAGCGATAGCGAACAGCCGGCTGCCGCGGCTCCTACGGCCCGTGAGCGGATTCACCATCATGTGCTGGACTGTACCGCGCCAGCGCGGCTGTGGCCGGATCGTGCTCGCACGATCCGGCCACAGCGCTCACTCGGTCGGGCTAGTTCAGCCAGGCTCGCTCAGTCCGGTCAGTAGGGAAGCCCCTCGGCCTTGAGCCAGCCGGTCGCGACGCTCTGGTAGCTCGCGTGGTCCAGCTCGATCGCCTTGTCCATCGCGAGCAGGCCAGCGGTGTTCAGCTTCGCGGAGATCGCGTTGAGCGTGTTGATGATCAGCGAGTTGACGCCCTTCTTGTAGACCAGCGGCACGACGTTCTGCGCCGCGAAGTTGTTCTTGGGGTCCGCCAGCGTGACCAGGTGGTCAGTGATGATCTGCGGCGTGGTGGTGAACACGTCAGCGGCCTGGACCTTGTCGTCCTTGAGGGCGGCGAGGGTGATCGGGCCTGACTCGTCCAGCGCCGAGAACGACTTGAAGTGCAGCCCGTAGAGCTTCGCCAGGCCCTTCAGGCCGTCCGAGCGGGTCTGGAACTCAGGCGGGCCGCCGAAGATCATCTTCGGAGCCAGCGGCTTGAGCTGGGCAATGGACGTCAGGTGGTGTGCCTTAGCGAACGCAGCGGTGACCGTCACCGAGTCCTTGTCCTGCGCCGCGGACGGGGTCAGTATCTCCAGCGTGGACGGCAGCTTCGCGTGCAGGGCGGCGTCCACCTGCGCGGTGCTCGCCGCCGTGCTCGTCGGGTCCACCGAGGTCGTCAGCAGCGCGCCGTTGTACTCGGGCACGATCGTGATGACGCCCTTCTTGATCTCCGGGTAGTAAACCTCGCGCGCGCCGATGTTGAACTTGTCGGTGACCTTGACCCCCTTCGCGGACAGCGCGAGCGCGTAGATCTCGGCCAGCAGCTCGTTCTCCGGGAAGTTGGCCGATCCGATGACCACCGAGCCCTTGGCGTGAGACGAGTTCAGCGGGTTGGTGGACTTGGGGCTGCTGCTGCAAGCGGCAAGTGTGATGCCAGCCGCGAGGGCGAGACCGCAGGCGGTCAGCCTTTTGAGTGAGGTAGGTGAGGCGAGCATCCAATTTCCTCTCTTTCAGATAGGAAAACTATACTGAAGTCTTCCCGGCGAGACGCAGACCCTCGGGCACGACGATGCGTCGCAGGCCCGTGAAGAGGATCTGGACAGCGACGGCAAGCAGGACGACGAGCGCGGCGCCGCCGGCGACTTCGCCATACAGGTCGCTTGCCAGGCCGTCGATGATGTACCGGCCGAGCCCTCCGGTCCCGACCTGTGCCGCGATCGTGGCGGTTGCCACGACGAATATGGCGGCTGTGCGAAGCCCGAGCATGATCAGCGGCGCGGCGATCGGGACCTCGACCTTCGTGAGCACCTGCCATCCGGTCATGCCCATGCCGCGGCCCGCGTCGGTCAGGTCAGGATCGACCCCGAGCACTCCCTCGTAGGCGTTGACCAGGATCGGCGGGATGGCCAGGACGATGAGCGGGATCAGCCAGGGCGGCGGGAAGAACCCTAGCCAGACGACCATCAGGACGAGCAGGCCGAGCGTCGGGATGGCACGCCAGATGTTGGCCAGGCTGACGACCAGGAACGCGCCCCTGCCCGTATGGCCGATGATCACCCCGAGCGGGAGCGCGATCAGCACGGCGATGAGCAGGGCCAGCCCGCTGTACTCCAGGTGCTGCACGAGCCGCAGCGGTATGCCGTCGCTGCCATGCCAGTTGCCCGAGGACGTGAGCCAGGTCCAGGCGTACCGCACGAACGTCATGGCGCGACCTCCACCATCTGGCGGGGCGCGAGCACGGACGGCGCGGTCGGCCTGGACCGGCCGCGCTGCCAGGGGGTGAGTAGCCTGCGGATCGCGATGAGCACCAGGTCGGCGGCCACCGCGAGCAGGATGACCAGGCCAATGCCGACCCAGATCTCGGTCGCGAAATCGCGCTGCTCGCCGTCGATGAAGAAGTAGCCCAGGCTGCTTACGCCGATGAGCTGCCCGAGGCTGGCGAGGCTGATGCTGGACACTGTCGCGACGCGCATGCCGGCGATGATGATCGGGATCGCGACCGGCAACTCGACCCGAACAAGGCGGCGCAGCGGGCCGAAGCCCATGGCCGTCGCGGCCTGGCGAACCGGCTCGGGGACCGAGCGCAGGCCGTCGACCACGTTAGGCACGAGCACGCAGAGCGAGAACAGCGTGAGCGCGATGATCACCGTCTCGTCGCCCAGGCCGGTGTAGGCGATCAGGATGACGAAGATCGCCAGCGACGGAATCGCGTAGATGGCGCTGGTCAGCGACAGCACCGGCGGATACAGCCGCCGCCACCGGACGCACGCGATCCCGACTGGCACCGAGATGACCAGGCCGATAACGGCCGAGACGATCCCCAGGTAGGCGTTCTGCCCGGTGAGAGACAGGATCTGGCTGAGATTCTGCGGGATCCAGGACCAGATCATGAGGTCGTTCTCTGTCGTCCGGCGAGTTCGCCAAGCCCGCCACTGGAATCTGCAGGCCCGCCCTGATGGTCCGTTGCAGCATGGCTGGCGTCGGCGGGGACGGCGTGCTGTGTTCCGGCGGCCTCCTCGGCCGCCTGGATGGCCGCGCGCAGCCGCTCGTAGGAGGTCACGCCGAGGACGTGCCCGGAATCGTCGACGCCGACCGCGCGCCCGGTTCGGGAGAGCACCGTCGCGTCGAGCGCGGCCCGCAGCGAGTCGGTGTCCGGGCGGAACGTGTGCCCGTAGCCGGACAGCGCAAGCTCGCCGATCAGGGCAGACGGCGGGGCGGACTCCAGGTCGGAAAGGGCGATCCAGCCGCGCGGATGGCGCTCGGAATCAAAGGCGAGCACCCAGTCCTCGCCCGCCCGCCGCGCGGTATCGGCGGCGATCGCGGCGGTCGTGTCTTGCGGCAGCACCGCCGTCACGTCCAAGTCCAGGCCCACGGCACGGAAGAACGACAGGCGCCTGATCCCGCGGTCGAAGCCCACGAAGCCCTCGACATACTCGTCCGCGGGGTTACCAAGCAGCTGCTCGGGAGTGGCCACCTGAGCCAGGTGCCCGCCTGGCCGGAACACGGCCACCAGGTCGCCGACCTTGATCGCCTCCTCTATGTCGTGCGTGACCAGCACGACGGTCTTGCGCAGCTCGGCCTGAAGCCTGATGAGCTCATCTTGCAGGGAGGCTCTGACAATCGGGTCCACGGCGCTGAACGGCTCGTCCATCAGCAGCACCGGCGGGTCCGCCGCGAGCGCCCTGGCGACGCCCACCCGCTGCTGCTGGCCTCCGGACAGCTGGTGCGGGTAGCGTCGCGCCATCGCGGCGTCCAGGCCGACCAGCGACATCAGCTCCTTGGCTCGTTCGCGGGCCCGGGCCTTCGGCCAGCCGCTCAGTAGCGGCACCGTCGCGATGTTGTCCTCGATCGTCCGGTGCGGGAAGAGCCCCGTCTGCTGGATGACGTAGCCGATGCCGCGCCGCAGGGCCGACGGGTTCGCCGCCGCGATGTCATTGCCATCGAGCAGGATCCGGCCCTCGGTGGGTTCGACCAGGCGGTTGATCATGCGCAGCGAGGTCGTCTTGCCGCACCCGCTTGGCCCCACCAGGACCATGGTCTGACCGTCCGGAACTTCCAGACTGAGACGATCGACGGCGACTGTGCCTCCGGGATACCGCTTTGTCACGTTCTCGAAGAGGATCACGTGGCGGTTCCCTCCCGCGCGCCGGTTATGTCCGGCCCTAGATACCGCAAAGACGTCAGCGTAACCGCCGAATCAGCACTAAGCACGATCTCAATGGTCGCGTCGCTATAACTTTTCGTATTTCGCATGCGGCTATTTCATCTAGTGGTTCTCCGAACAGTACCCGCATGCCGTCGAATCCGCTCCCGGCCTCCCGGCCACCCAGCCACCCAGCCACTCGGGCCACCCGTTCGCCGCACCCAGGCGGCTGACGCTGCCCTCAGTACCTGGATAGCTGCCGCATTATGCTTGAGCTTTGCTGAGCGCAGAGGTCATGCGCGGGAAGGTGGCCATGACGTCCGCTGAGGATCCACAGACCACTCAGGACCAGCAGACCACCCACGAGCAGCAGACCGCCGATCCGCTAGCCGCCAAGGATGCGCCGGATCGCGGGAGCCAGGCCGCGCCAGCTGGGCATGCCAGCCGGCTCCCGCGCCGTGGCGAGGCGCACGGCCATCACCATCGTGACGTATCGGGCGGCTGGTTGCGTCCGGCGGTATTCGGCGCGATGGACGGGCTCGTCACGAACGTGTCGCTGATCTCGGGCGTCGGCGGCGGCGGGCTGTCCGGGAAGACGATCGTGCTGACCGGGCTTGCTGGCCTCGCGGCAGGCGCGTTGTCGATGGCGGCCGGCGAGTTCGTCTCGGTCTCCTCGCAGAACGAGCTCATCCAGGCCGAGGTCAGCAAGGAGCGGCACGAGCTCGAGCACAACCCGGAGGCCGAGCGGCGTGAGCTGGCCGCCGTCTTCCGCGGCCGCGGTGTCGACGCCGACCTCGCCGACCGCGTCGCCAGGCAAGTCTCTACCAGCCCGGAAGATGCGCTGCGGATGCACGTCCGCGAGGAACTCGGGGTTGACCACCATGAGTTGCCCTCGCCGGTTGTCGCCGGCGCGGCGTCGCTGGCCACGTTCGCCGTCGGCGCGCTGATCCCGTTGCTGCCCTACCTGTTCGGCCTCGCGTCGCTCCCGGCCGCCATCGGGCTCGCCGCCGTCGCGGCTTTCCTCGGCGGCGGCTTCGTCTCACGGCTCACCGCCCGGCCGTTCTTGCGCGGGGCGCTGCGTCAGCTTGTCCTGGCCGCGGTGGCCGCTGGACTCACCTACGCCATCGGCTCGGCGGTCGGTCACATAGTTCGCTGAGCTGAGCCAAGGCGGCGGTTGCGGCTCATGCGCCGCCAATCCGTGGACGGCGCTCGGTCGAGCGAATCCGGAAAGGTCACCGGACCGCGGCATTCACCAGGTATCGACGCCGAACGAGTCCTCCGCATGGCCGCCGGAGGAAAGCAGCTCAAGATCGGCCTCGACCATCATGCCGACCAGTTCCTCGAAATTGATCTTCGGCTCCCAGCCGAGCCGCTCCTTGGCCTGCGAGGGGTCGGCGCAGAGCTTGTCCACCTCGGCGGGCCTGATGAACGACGCGTCGGTCACGACGTGGTCGTGCCAGTCCAGCCCGGCCGCGGCAAACGCTTGCTCAAGGAGGTCCTCGACCGAGTGCGTGACGCCCGTCCCTATCACGTAGTCGGCGGGCTCGTCCTGGCCGAGCATCTGGTGCATGGCCCGTACGTAGTCCCCGGCGAAGCCCCAGTCGCGGCGCGCGGACAGGTTGCCGAGCCTGAGCTGGCGCTCGTAGCCGAGCTTGATCTTCGCCACGCCCAGCGAGATCTTGCGGGTGACGAACTCCGGGCCGCGCCTTGGTGACTCATGGTTGAACAAGATCCCGGACACTGCGAACATCCCGTAGGACTCGCGGTAGTTCTGGGTCAGGAAATGGCCGTAAGCCTTGGCGACGCCATACGGGCTGCGCGGGTGAAATGGGGTGTGCTCGGTCTGCGGTGACTCTCCGGTAACCATGCCGAACATCTCCGAGGATGACGCCTGGTAGAACCTGATCTGGCCGCGGCCCGGGCTGCGGGATGCGCTGATCCCGCTGCACACCCTGATCGCCTCGAGCACGCGCAGCACGCCCACGCCGGTTACCTCGCCGGTCAACTCGGCCTGCTGCCACGACATGGGCACGTAGGAGATCGCGGCCAGGTTGTACACCTCGTCGGGCTGGACCCGCTCGACCGCGGAGATCAGGCTGCCCTGGTCGAGCAGGTCGCCCCGGACCAGCCGCACGTCACCGAGCAGTTGCCTGAGCTGACGCACCCGGGGGTTCTGCTGACCTCGGACCAGCCCCCAGACCTCGTATCCCTGCGCGCTCAGGTACTCGGCCAGGTAGGAGCCGTCCTGGCCGGTTATGCCGGTGATCAGTGCTCGTCGTGACAGGGCTGCCTCCATGCGCCAGGCCAACGCAATTGCTTACGTCGCGGCAGCATATCGGCACGATATCGAAGATCGGGCAGGGGATCGTCCCAGGCGCGCTCGGGCGGCACCGTCATCGGGCAGCCCTTACCAGCCAGGATGCACCGCGATCCGGCCCGGTGCGCCAGA
>JASHXW010000203.1 GCA_030043395.1 Streptosporangiaceae bacterium | reverse complement strand
CGACGTGCCGTGCACGGGCCTTGGCAGCCTGCGGCGCAGGCCGGAGTCACGGTGGCGGCGAGGTCCGCAGGACGTGGAGGCGCTCAGCTCGCTGCAGCGCGGGCTGCTCGCCGCCGCCATCGAGTCGGCACGGCCCGGCGGGGTGATCGCGTACGTGACGTGCTCGCCGCACGCGGCCGAGACGAGGCAGGTCGTCGCCGACGTCCTGGCGTCCCGCGCGGACGTCCGGCTTCTGGACGCCCCCGCGCACCTCCCCGAGGTGCCCGACCTGAGGTGCCCGGAGCCGCACGAGCTGTTCGCCCAGTTCTGGCCGCACCGTCATGGGACGGACGCCATCTTCCTCGCGCTGCTGCAGCGCGGCATGCCACCCGGGTCGGCGTAACCAGCGGTCAGCGCGCGCTGGTCAGCGAGCGGCCGCGAACGCGTGACAAGCGGCTGATGCCGATATCCGCCCGCTGGCCCTGGGCATAGCCGTCGCGATAGCCGCTGCCGCTGTAGGTGACCTTCAGCTTGCGCGTCGTCGGATAGGCATCCTCGACCTGCCGCCGGATGATCAGGGAGCGATCGGCCAGCACGAGGGCAGTCCGCTCGCCGTCGGCCGATCCTGGCCGGGTGGCAGCGACGACGGCGCCGTGCTCCGCCTCGCGGACCCTGGAGATGACGGCAGTCGCGAAGCCGAGCAGCCAGCTGCGGCGCCAGGCGCGCGGGCTGCTGCTCCACTCGGGGACTCGGGCGCCGGCGAGGCCGTGCGACATCTGGACCAGGACCGAGGTATACAGCAGGTCGGTGCGCTCGATGTCGGAGGCGAACCCGAACAGGTGCACGCGGCTGCCCGGCCGGGTTCCGCCGAGCAGGATGCACTGGCAGCGCAGCGCAGAGGCTAGGCCGCTAAGCAGATGCGCCTTCTCCCGCGCCCACGGGTTGTCGATATCCAGGATCCTGTTGGCTGGCTGATCGGTGTCAGGCCGCTCAGCCGCCAGCAGGGCCCTGTCGATTCCGTATTTCGCCATCAGCGCGGCGGCCTTGGCGGTGAATGCCTGCGCCTCCGCCGGGGTAACGCCGTCGTCCTCGGCCTGCGCGAGGAGCTTGCGTACGCGGTCAAGCAGCCGTTCGGGAGCTTCGGTCAGCGGCATGTGCCCTCCTTCGGTCGGAGTTCGAATGCGTGAGCGAAGCTAGCCGATGGGTCCGACACAAAGCGCGTCATGCGGTGGCGCACCCGTAGACTGCCCGTGACATGACCGTGCAGATATCGCCGAGCCTGCTAGCAGCCGACTTCGCCAGGCTGGCTGACGAGGCGGCAGCAGTTGCCGATACAGCCGACTGGTTGCACATCGACGTCATGGATGGCCATTTCGTACCGAATCTCACGATTGGCCTTCCCGTCGTCGCCTCGTTGCTCAAGCACGCCACCTTGCCACTGGACTGCCATCTGATGATCGCAGACCCCGACCGATGGGCCGTGGATTACGCGAATGTCGGCGCGCGCAACGTCACGATTCACGCCGAGGCGTCGGCCGCGCCGGTCAGGACGCTGCGCATGATCCGGCAGGCTGGCGCGCGGGCCGGGCTGGCGATCAATCCAGGTACCGCCGTCGAGCCCTACGCCGACCTGCTGCCCGAGATCGACATGCTGCTGGTGATGACGGTCGAGCCCGGCTTCGGCGGGCAGCACTTCCTTGACATCGTCCTGCCGAAGATTGGCAGGGCGCGCGATCTGATAGCGCGGCACGGCGGCGAGATCTGGCTGCAGGTCGACGGGGGAGTCAGCGAGGAGACCATCGGGCAGTGCGCCGAGGCTGGCGCTGACGTGTTCGTGGCTGGCACGGCAGTCTTCGGGGCGGCGGATCCCGCGAAGGCCGTGAGCTACCTCAGGACCTCCGCCGAGACCGCGTTCCTCAGCGGCTGCGGTTCCGGGCCGGCCTAATACGCAGGCCAGGGTCGCCGAGGTGCCGCAGTTCGAGGAACGGAGAAAAATGTCCAGCGGTCCTGTCGATTCGCGACCGTGCCGTTCGTCGGGATCTGCGTGAGTGCCTGATCAGAATCCAAAGGAGTCCAGCATGGCTAAGTACGCGATCCTGATTTACGAGAACGAGGCCGACTACGCCACCGGCGGCGAGCAGGTCTTCAAGGAGGTCGGCGCCGCGCACGGGAGGTTCGCCGAGCAGGTTGGCAGCCAGATCCTCGGCGGCGAGGCCCTCGAGCCGACGCCTACCGCCACGTCCATCAGGGGCGACGTGGTGACCGACGGCCCGTTCGCCGAGACGAAGGAGGCCCTCGGCGGCTTCTACCTGGTCGAGGCGCGCGACCTCGACCACGCCATCGAGATCGCCAAGCTGTGCCCGGCGCGTTTCGGCGGCGTCGAGGTGCGGCCGGTCATGGATACCAGCGCCTTCATGTGACGCGGCGGACCAGTGCCAGCGCGGGACGAGGTAAGCGCAGCGGTCGCTGAGGCGCACCGCCGCGAGTGGGCCTTCGTGCTTGCCGCTACGGCACGGGTCACGCGTGACCTCGACGCTGCGGAGGAGTGCGTCCAGGACGCTTACGTCGCGGCGCTCGATGCGTGGGCCCGTCAGGGCGTGCCGCGCAATCCCGGTGCCTGGCTGACCACCGCAGCCAGGCACCGGGCCCTCGACGCGCTGCGCCGGGACCGCTCGCTGCGCAGCAAGCTGCCGCTGCTGATTCCTGAGCCACCGGAACCGGCCGAGAACGCCGCGGACGGCTCTCGCGTGATCGCGGACGACCGGCTGCGGTTGATCTTCACCTGCTGTCACCCGGCACTGGCCAGGGAGGCCCAGGTGGCACTGACCCTGCGGCTGGTGTGCGGGCTCAGCACGGCCGAGATCGCCCAGGCGTTCGTGGTCTCCGAGCCGACCATGGCCGCGCGGGTAACCAGGGCGAAGAAGAAGATCTCAGCGGCCAGGATCGCTTACCGGGTGCCCGAGGCAGCGGAGCTGCCTGACCGGCTGGACGCGGTGCTGACCGTGGTGCACCTGCTGTACACGACGGGTCATACCGACCCGCTCGGTTCCAGCCTGGTGCGTGCCGACCTGGTGGACCGCGCGATCTCCCTTGCCCGGATGATCCGCGGGCTGATGCCTGACGAGCCAGAGGCGGGCGGCCTGCTGGCGCTGCTGCTGATCAGCGACGCCAGGCGGCCTGCGCGCAGCGACAGCGCCGGCAACCTGCTGCTGCTCGAGCACCAGGACAGATCGCTCTGGGACGCCGGCCAGATCGCCGAGGGGACCACGCTGCTCACCGAGGCGCTGCGGTTGCGCCGCAAGCCTGGGCGGTTCGCGATCCAGGCGGCGATCTCCGCCGTGCACGCCGAGGCGCCAAGTTACGAGCAGACCGACTGGCCGCAGATCCTGCTGCTGTATGACCGGCTGCTCGCTGTCTGGCCCTCACCCGTGGTGGCGCTCAACCGGGCCGTCGCGACCTGCATGACGAGCGGGCCGCAGGCGGCACTAAACGAGATCGCCGCGCTTGAGCGCGACGGCCGGCTGGACGGCTACCGGTACCTGCCTGCCACCAAGGCTGACATGCTGCGCAGGCTCGGCTGCCAGGCGGAGGCATGCCAGGCCTACCAGGCTGCGCTCGACCTGGCCGACAACGCATCCGAGCGGGCCTTCCTCGAGCACCGGATCGCAGAGATGTCGGTGGTTGCCCGCCCGTGAGCCTGCCACAACCGATAGGAGCAGTAACGCGACCTTCCAGCAGCCGTGAGCGTTACAGTCGGTCCCGTGACGCGACGGCCGCTTGAGGAGATCATCGATCCGGGCTGGGCGAAGGCGCTGGCGCCAGTCGCCGGGCAGATAGCCGAGGCAGGCGACTTCCTGCGAGCCGAGATTGCCGCTGGCAGGTCTTACCTCCCGGCCGGGGACCGGATCCTGCGCGCGTTCCAGCAGCCATTTGACGATGTCCGGGTGCTGATCGTGGGACAGGACCCCTATCCGACGCCCGGGCATCCGGTCGGGCTCAGCTTCTCGGTGGCTCCCGCTGTCCGGCCGCTGCCCCGCAGCCTGGTGAACATCTTCCGCGAGTACAGCGACGACCTGGGCTACCCGGCACCGTCGAACGGGGACCTGACGCCGTGGACCGAGCGCGGCGTCCTGCTGCTCAACAGGGTCCTGTCGGTCCAGCCGGGAAAGCCTGGCTCGCACCGGGGCAAGGGCTGGGAACCCGTGACCGAGCAGGCGATCACGGCGCTAGCTGCGCGCAGGCTGCCGCTGGTGGCGATCTTGTGGGGCCGGGACGCCCGTAACCTGGCTCCGCTGCTTGCCGGGATCCCGCTGGTCGAGTCAGCGCATCCCAGCCCCATGTCGGCCGACCAGGGATTCTTCCGGTCGCGGCCGTTCAGCCGCGCTAACGCGCTGCTGAAGCAGCAAGCCGCCGACGAGATCGACTGGAAGCTGCCCTAGCCACTGGCCTACCTCGCGGAATAGGTGCCATGGCATACTGGTTTGCGCAGTTGAGCGTGCTCCGGGGTCGGTGTAATTCCGAACCGGCGGTGACAGTCCGCGACCCGGCCGAGGCCATCGGCCGGCTGAACCGGTGAAATTCCGGTACCGACGGTGAAAGTCCGGATGGGAGGCAGCACGCGCACGGCCGGGCCCGAGCGGGCCTGACTGGCCGTGCTGACGCGTCTTTCGCGCCCCGGAGCCTGGATGAAGGCAGGAGGGCGCAGTGTTCACCGGAATCATCGAGGAGCTCGGCAAGGTTGCCGAGCTCCAGCGGGTTGCCGACTCGGCCAGGCTGACGGTGCAGGGCCCGCTGGTGGCGGGAGCCGCCGCGCCGGGCGGCTCGATCGCGGTCAGCGGCGTCTGCCTCACGGTCACCTCGTCCGGCAACGGCCGGTTCGTGGCGGACGTCATGGGCGAGACGCTTGCCAGGTCCAGCCTCGGCGGGCTGGCCGCGGGCAGCCCGGTCAACCTGGAGCGGCCAGTGCAGGCGGGAGGACGCCTGGACGGCCACATCGTCCAAGGCCACGTGGATGGCACGGGCGTCATCACGCAGCGCCGTCCTGCCGCGCACTGGCACGTCGTGCGGATATCGATTCCGGCCGGCCTGTCGCGTTACATCGCCGAGAAGGGCTCAGTGGCCGTCGACGGAATCAGCCTCACGGTCTCCGGGCTTGGCGCTGCCGGCGATCCGAACGGGGATGGGGGCAGCTGGTTCGAGGTCAGCCTGATACCCGAGACGCTGGCCCGCACCACGCTCGGCGCCTGCGAGGTCGGCGATGTCGTCAATATCGAGGTCGACGTCATCGCCAAGTACGTGGAGCGGCTGCTCGCCAGCAGCGGAGCCGCGGCCGGCCTGCCGGCCGGCGCCCTGGCAGGCGGTGACTTCCGATGACCGGGGTGCGAGCCGAGCAGCCGCAGGCGACCAGGGACGACGTCCCGCTGGACAGCGTCGAGCTGGCGGTCGCCGAGATCGCTGCCGGGCGGCCAGTCGTCGTCGTCGACGACGCGGAGCGCGAGAACGAGGGCGACATCATCTTCGCCGCGAGCAAGGCGACGCCCGAGCTGATGGCGTTCACCATCAGGCACACCAGCGGCGTGATCTGCGCGCCGATGCTCGGCGAGGACCTGGACCGGCTGCAGCTACCGCTGATGACTTCGCAGA
>JASHXW010000202.1 GCA_030043395.1 Streptosporangiaceae bacterium | reverse complement strand
AGTGCCGGATCGTCATGGCGACTGCCACGCGAGCTCAGCGTGGCAAGTCCCACATCCGCCACGCCGAGGATTCCCTGAGCGGTGGCGTCGACGACGGTGCTCGGCTGGTATCCGGACGCGTCGTAGGTAATGGCACCACGGTGGCTGGCCTTGCCCCAGCAGCCGACCTGCAGGCGGATCAGGAACCGCTGCGCGGCCGCGGCATGGCGTGACCACTTCGCTACTGCGAACGCCTCGCCGGCCAGGCCCGTGCTGTTGGCGTTGGCCAGTCCGCCGCCTGAGGCGACGAACCCGCCGCTTGGCTTCTGGTCTGACGCCAGCCAGCTCAGTCCGCGGTTTGCGGAAGCCTTCCAGCCGACGGCCAGCAGCGCCTGGACGTCCATCGCGGTGGCATCCGGGTCGCTGACGCAGCTCTTCTGCGCGAAGTACAGGGGGAAGCCGCCGTTCTTGCACTCACTGGAGCGCAGGAACCGCACCGCCTTGACCGGTACCGTGCCGTAGCGTTGCAGCGCGATGATCGCTAGCGCCTGGCTGAACGCGTTGCTGTAGTCGCCATAGGGGGAAAGGTCGGAGAACCGGCCGGATGGCTTGAGTAGCTTGAGCAGCCTGGCGATCAGGTTGACCACGCCGAACTTGGCCGGGCTGATTCCGCGTACTTCTGCGGCCAGGGCGGTCTTGGCTGTTGCCCCGGCATAGGACTGCGTGGTGCCGTTGCCGATGTAGCCGGACAGGATGGCTGGCCGCTCCAGCCAGGTGATCGCCCGGCCGCCGTAGCCGCTGGCACTGTGCGTCGCTGCGAAGGCGAAGATCGCGTCGATGGTCTCGCCCTGGTCGGCATAGGACTTGCCGTCGTAGACCTCGACGAGGTGCGTGCCATGGAGCATCTGCCGGGCAAGCCAGCCGGCCGCGGCTTGCCCGGCGGTGCCAGCCGGAGCCTTGGATGCGGCCTTCGCGCCATGAGCGGCATGAGCGGGACGCGCGGGTTGGGCGGGATGCGCCGCCGCCAGCGCGGGAGTGACGGTGGCCGACAAGCCAGCGACCACTGCAAGGGAGAGCACTACTTGGCGTGCCCGGGAACGGGTCATCGACAGGCCCTTTCCGGTCCGGCGCTTTCCGGGACCGGGCCGGTCGCATGACGGCCTGGCTCCCGCCCGCGGACCACGACAGGTGGAGGAGCAATGACGCGACGACCGCGGGTATTCGGGCTCGTTGGCGACCGTTCATGGGTCGCGCACCGTTGCGGGTCAGCGCCGGAGTTCCACCGGACTTCCCCCACGATCTCGCCAGTTCAGTTGTGTAGTGCCTGGCTAATAGCCCGGCACTTCGACGTCACTCTCCCGCACCGGGCAGGTTGTGTCAACGCGCCACGATGAGCAGGTGCTATCGTCAGAACGCCTCCAGCGCTCCAGGGGAAGCCGGTCAGAATCCGGCACTGACCCGCAGCCGTAGGCCCGCATTGGGTGCGGGTGAGTCGGACTACCTGAGCTGGAACGCAGCAAAGTCCTAGCGTCGTCGTGGATTACGACGCGGAGCGTCGGGATTTTCGGGCATCCGGGGGTCCTGGGTTTCGCGCCTTAGTCGCAAACCCGGAGAGGTTATGCCGCTCGGCAACAGGATCGCCAATCCCGGTCTCCCCATGCGCGGTGCCCGGATCGGCACGGCAGCGCTGACCGTCGCCATTGCCTCGGTGGCCGCGTTCGCCGCGCTCGCCGCGCCACCCCCGGCGTCGGCCGCGCCAGCCGCGCATGCCACGAGCCCGAACCTCGTCAGCGGCAGCGCCTACCTAGTCGCGCCCGGCAACCTGATCGACGGCCATTACTACGAGTCCTTCCCGCCTTATGCCGACTACGGGCTCACGATCGACGGCGCGTTCGCCCTGGCTGCCACCGGTGACCAGAACGCGGCACTGCGCAAGATCGTGTCCTTCCTCGACAGCGCCGGCAAGGACAAGTCGGGAAAGACGATCAACAGCTGGACCGGCATCGGGACCTCGTACGCCAGCGGCGGCGCAATTGGCAAGGAAGCGCTGCTCGCGGAGGTAGTCGGCGACAACCCCCGCGACTTCGGCGGCCATAACCTGATCGCCGCATTGGACGCCTTGACCTGCGCCAAGCGCCACGGCACCCGCTGCCCGGCGCCTGGTGCCTACAGCTACGACTCCTCGGTCTTCGACCAGGCACTCGGCGTCATGGCCCAGATCCGGGCCGGCCAGGCGCGCCAGGCGGCCGCGCCGATCGCCTACCTGGAGCACCTGCAGAACGCGAACGGCTCTTACTCCAGCCTGATCCCGCCATCCGGCGGCCCTGACGTCGACAGCACCGCGATGGCCGTGATGGCGCTCGCGCTGGTGCCCGGCGCGAAGGCGGCGGCGGCCGTGAGCACCGGCCTGGCCTGGATCTCCAGCGCGCAGGAGCGGGACGGCGGCTTCCCGGGAGCAGGCGGCGACTCGACCAACTCAGCCGGCCTGGCCATCCAGGCACTGACACTCGACGCGGCGCGATACCAGCCGGAGATCAATGCCGCCCTGGCCTTCCTGGCCAGCGAGCAGAACGCGAATGGCGGCTTCGACGTCGACGCCGGCCAGCACGGCTCGAACGTGCGCGCTTCCACGCAGGCGCTCGGCGGCGCGGTCGGCACCTCGTTCGGCACGCTGCACCGCAACTTGAATAAGCCGGCCGCTAGCCATTCGTCAGGATCGGGAACCAGCCACGGGAACGCCGCCAAGACTGGCTCCAGCGACGGCAAGGGCAACGGCGTCGCCGCTGCGCTGGTTGCCGTCGGGCTCCTCGTCGGCGTTGTCGCGGTGGTGGTGGCATTCGTGTTCTTCCTGCGCTACCGGTACCGGCGCAGGTCCGCGCAGGACTACGCGCAGCTCACGAGCCAGGGCGGCGGCGGGCCGAAGCACGCCGGTCCCCCGGCGCGCGCCCCGAGGACGCGCCTGTGACACCGAGGGCCGGCCGATGACTCGCCGCCACCGGCCGGCCAGCGCTGTCGCGATCGCGCTGACCGCGCTGGCGCTGTGCGCTGGCCCGGACCTGGTAGCGGCCCAGGCAGCAAGCACCGCGGCGCGCCCGGTGACCGCGTGCACGCCAACCTCGGGAGTGATCGTGGCGGTCGACTTCGCCCACTGGGGCGGACCGGTGCTGCGAGCTTGTGGCAGCACCCCGACGACCGGCTACGACCTGCTCAACCAAGGCGGCTGGCGCACCGCCGGCGACGAGCACGACGGCCCGGCGTTCATCTGCCGGATCGGCTACGACGGCTTCCGTCGCGGAACGCAGTACCCCACCCCCGCGCAGCAGTCCTGCATCGTTACCCCGCCGGCGACTGCCTACTGGACGAGCTGGCAGGCGGGTCCCGGCCAGGACAGCTGGTCCTACAGCCAGCTCGGCGCGATGAGCCAGCGCCCGGCACCCGGCACCGTCGACCTGTGGGTCTTCGGCGGCACGAACATCAGCGGCACCGCCGGCTCCGCCGTCCCCGCGGTCAGCCCCGACCGCATCCGCACCGACAGCGCCACGCGGCCGGGCAGCGGCGCTGCGGACCGGACTCTGCCGATCGTCAACGCCTCGCCTTCGCCGCATAACGCAGCTCCCGCCACCGGCTCGCCCACCGCGACGCTGGTCACGCTGGCGCTGGTTCTGCTAGCCGCCTTCGTGGCCGTCGTGGCGCGACGCCGCTCGCTGCGCCTGCGATGAAGGCCTCGTACGCGCCGGCATCGTGGCGCCGCGACCACTTGCCTAGGGCGCTGCACCCGGTGGCATGGTGGGTGTGGGCGATCGCGCTGGCCACGGCGGCCAGCCGGACCAGCAACCCGCTGCTGCTGCTGCTGATCTTCGCTGTCCTCGGCCTGGCGGTGACGACAAGGCGCTCGCAGGCACCCTGGGCGCGCGGCTACCGGTTCTACCTGATGCTGGCCCTCACGGTCATCGCGATCAGGGTTGTCTTCCGCATCGTCTTCGACAGCGCCGTCACGCCTGGCGACCTGATCTTGTTCCGGCTGCCCCAGATCCCGACTCCTTCCTGGTACGCGGGCGTGCAGATCGGCGGGGCCGTGTCGCTGCAGGCTGTGCTGTCGGCTGCCCTGGACGGCATGCGGCTGGCCTGCATGCTCTGCTGCGTGGGCGCCGCCAACACGCTCGCCAATCCCAAGCGCGCGCTGCGCGTGCTGCCCGGCGCGCTCTACGAGCTCGGCGTCGCCGTGACGGTCGCGCTCACTGTCGCGCCGCAACTCATCGAAAGCGTCCAGCGGGTGCGCCGCGCCAGGCGGCTGCGCGGCGCGACCGGCCGCGGGATCCGGGCACTGCGCGCCATCGCCATCCCCGTCCTGCACGATGCGCTCGACCGGTCACTGCAGCTCGCGGCAGGAATGGATGCCCGCGGATACGGCCGCACCGGGACGGTCACGAAAGCGAGCCGCCGGCTGACCGCTGCCCTGCTCCTGACCGGGCTCGCTGGCCTGTGCGTCGGTGCCTACGGCTTGCTGGGCAGCGCGCTGCCGCGGGCCGCGGGCCTCAGCGGCTTCACCGCCGGAGCGGCCTTGTGCGTGGCCGGCCTAGCGCTTGGCGGGCGCCGCATTTCGCGCAGCCGGTACCGGCCCGATCCGTGGCGCTGGCCGGAGTGGGCCGTCGTGGGCTGCGGCCTGGCGAGCGCGGTTTGCCTGTGCCTGGGAGCTGGCTACAACCCGGCAGCGCTGAACCCGGGCCTGGACCCGCTGCAGTGGCCGTCGTTGCCGTTGCTCCCCGCGGTAGCGATCGGCGTCGCGGCCCTCGCCGTGC
>JASHXW010000201.1 GCA_030043395.1 Streptosporangiaceae bacterium | reverse complement strand
AGGCGGAAGCCGACCTTCATGCTCACCTGGAAGTGCGCGATGTTCCCGTCCTCGAGCTGGCCGCGGATCTCGGTCACCTCGAACCAGTCCAGGTGCCGCAAGGTCTCCCCCGCCCGCCGCAGGCCGTTGCGCACGGCGGCGTCGACGCTCTCCGGTGAAGTGCCGACTATCTCGGTTACCCGGTACGTGCGGTCAGTCATGGAATCCTCCAGTGGTTGCACCTGCGCGCCGCGTGGCGCGGGCTCAGATGTAGTACCCAGTCCCGATCTGGCTACTTCCTGCCCGCGCGACTGCTGCACCACCGGCTGCGAGCGGCCGCCGCGTGGCAAGTTGCCGGCCGGCTAGGCGCTCCCGAGTAGCATCCGGCCGGCTGTCGGCCTAACGTGGGAGTATGCCGAGCAATCCAAGCGCCCGCCGGGACCAGACTTACCTCGTCACCGAGGCCCGGCAGTCACGCTCGGCCGAGATCGCGCAGCGCGAGCGCAGGTACCTGACCATGATGGGCATCAGGGTCGTGTGCTTCGCGATCGCGGTGACGATGTTCCTGCTGCACGTCGGCTGGTGGTCGCTGATCCCCGCCGTAGGCGCGATCGCGTTGCCGTACTTCGCGGTCGTGGTCGGCAATGCCCGCGGGCAGACGGGACCGTCATCCGGGTTCCGGCCCTACGAGCCGCGGCTCCCCACGCGGTACGAGCCCCCGCAGGACGAGACCGGGCCGAGCAGCAACGGTCACGGCCCGACTTCCTGACCGTGCCGACGGGAACAGCCTGAGCGCGATTCGGGCACTGTCGGCGTGTCGAGCCGCATCGGCGCAGGCTAGCTGCAATCTCGCCGGCAAAATCGGCGATCTGGGCCGGTACTAGCTATCCATGATCCACAGAATCGCTTCTAATCCGGTCTTGACGCACAAGGGGGAGGTTCGGTGTAACATGCTTACCGGTGCTCTGGTCCCCCGCTGGGGCACCCTTCCCGGCGTTCCGGGCCCCCGTCGGAACGCCGATGAATGCGACGCCGGGTGGTTTGCCCCCGTAGCCACCCGGCGTCGCCCTTTTCTTTGGCGCCAGTTTTACCGTTGCCCGCGCCGAGCAGCCATTTAGTCGGTCTTGCGGAACTGAGCGATGGCGATCCCCATCATCGTCAGGCCCATGACGGCGACAATGCCGAGCGAAAGCCACGTCGGCACCAGCCAGCCGGCCCAGGTGACTCCTGGAGCTAGGGCCTTCTGCTCAAGCGGGCTGAGGCTGAGGTGCACGAACACGGCGTGCCGCATCGGCCCGACAACGTAGGTCAGCGGGTCGATCCTGGTCAGGACCGTCAGCCAGCTGGGCAGGCCGTTCAGCGGGTACAGCGCTCCGGACAGGAAGAACAGCGGCATGACCAGCATCTGGGTCAGCGCCATGAATGCCTGGAACTGCTTGATTCTGGCGGCCATCATCACGCCGAACGCCGTCAGCGTGAACGAGAGCAGCAGCAACTCCCCTACGAGCGTGAGGAGCAGAAGCGGGTTATAGGGCACGTGCGCGAAGCCGGCGAGTGCCAGGAATATCAGCCCCTGGAACGTCGCAATCGTGGCGCCGCCGAGGCACTTGCCGATGACGATCGATGCCCGGCTTACCGGGGCGACCAGGATCTCGCGCAAGAAGCCGAATTCGCGATCCCAGACGATGGATCCGGCCGAGAAGATCGCCGTGAACAAGACCGACATGGCGAGCACGCCCGGATAGATGAATGTCTTGAAACTGAAGCCGGGCGGCATGCTCGCGTCCGCGAGCGTGGATAGGCCCGTGCCGAGTATGAACAGGAACAGGAACGGCTGGACCAGCGAGGTGATGGCCCGCAGCCGGTCGGTCCTGAACCTGATCAGCTCGCGCCGCCAGACGATGCTGACGGCCCGCAGGTCGTGCCGCAGGCCTGGCTCGGGCGCTGACACCCGGATGGAGTCGGCGACAGCCGACTCGGCCGGCGGAGTTGCCGTTTGCGTCGATAGGCTCATTTACCTTCTCCCGAAACGCTGTCTCATCTGCCGCATTGCGTCGGTGCTCGATGCTTCCGCGTCGCGGATGGTCTTGCCCGTGTAGGACATGAAGACATCGTCGAGCGACGGCCGCGACACGCTGACCGCGCGGATCGGCACGCCGAGCTCGGCGAACAGGCGCGGCACGAACTGCTCGCCGGACGCCACCGAGAACGTCACGGCGCCCTCGTGGATGGCGGCGTCGATGCCAAAGATGCGGTCCAGGGCGGCGATGGCCGCAGCATCGTCAGCGGTGTGGATCTGCACCCGGTCCTTGCCGACGCTGGCCTTCAGCGCTTCCGGGGTGTCCATGGCCACGATCTTGCCGTGGTCGATGATCGCGATCCGGTCGCAATGCTCGGCCTCGTCCATGTAGTGCGTGGTGAGGAAGATCGTGATGTCCTCGCGCTGCTTGAGCTCGTTGATGTAAGTCCAGATCGAGGACCTGGTCTGCGGGTCCAGGCCGACCGTGGGCTCGTCCAGGAACAGCACGTGCGGCGCGTGCAGCAGCCCGCGAGCGATCTCCAGCCTGCGCTGCATGCCACCTGAGTACGTGCTGACCAGGCCTTGCCGGCGATCCCAGAGCCCCACCATGTCGAGCACCTGGCGCATCCTGGGGCCCACGGCCTCCTTGGGAACACCGTAGAGCTCAGCGTGGAAACGCAGGTTCTGCTCCCCGGTCAGGTAGGTGTCCAGCGTGGTGTCCTGGAAAACCAGCCCGATGTTCCTGCGCACAGCGTCCCGCTGCGTCGCCGTGTCGAGGCCGGCCACCCGCGCCGCGCCCGAGGTGGCGGTGGCCAGCGTGCACAAGATCTTGATGGTCGTGGACTTGCCGGCCCCGTTGGGCCCGAGGAATCCGAAGGTCTCGCCTGGCCAGACTTCGAGATCGATACCGCGAACGGCCTCAACCTCGCCGTACCTCTTAGTCAGCCCGGTCACCTCGATGACCGGTTTTCTTTCGCCGTCGGCCTGGTACGTGCCACTGAACTCGGCCGCCCGCGCTTCATCGATGCTCATACTCGCTGGCAGGGTCACTGCCACCTCCCGTCGAACCATGGCCGCGCGTCATTCCGAGCCTAGCCCGGGTCTGCGACTGGCGTCGTAACCGAACCTGCCGAGCCGGGGCGTCCCGGCCGGGCCTTGGCGACCTGAGACTTCCCCGGCCAGGCATGGTGCTAGCCGGGGAAGCCCGCTTGGCCATCAGTCGCTGGCCTGCGTGCCTGCCGGGTCCGCGGGCGCCGAGTCAGCCGGAGCCGCCTGGGCGGGCGCCTGCTGCCCCGCCTGGTCTGCGGTCGCCGTCTCGTCATCTTCGGCCAGGATGCGGTAGAGCGCACGCCTGGCCTGGGTCAGGACGGCATTGGCCTGGGCCACCTGGGCGTCCGTGCCCGCCGTGGCTACCTGGCCTGCGGCCATGTGAACCTGTCGGACGAGCATCTTCATGTCCACGACCGCGCTCACGCCGTCGCCGGCCAAGGCCGACCAGGGCTCATTGAGCTCCTCGGCATGCTCGGCAACGTAGGCCGTGCCAGCCTCGGTCAGCGCGTAAGCGCGCCTGCCGCCCTCGGCTTCCCGCTGAGCGATCAGGCCCTCGTCCTCGAGTTGCGCCAGCGCCGGGTAGACCGAGCCAGGGCTCGGCCGCCACAGTCCGCCGCTGCGCTCAGCGATCTGCTGGATGATCTGGTAGCCGTTGACCGGCTCCTCGGCGATCAGGGCGAGCGCGGCGGCCCGTACGTCGCCGCGCCTGGCCCGGCCGCCGCGGCGACCGTGGCCGCGGCCCCATGGCCCGTGGCCCGGGTGCTTGTGGAACCCGGGGCCGCCGAAGCCCGGCCCGCGATGCTCGGGTCCCTCGAAGCCAGGTCCGCCGAAGCCGGGCCCGCCGAAGCCAGGCCCGAAGTCCCTGTCGCCGAATCCCGGCCCGAACTTGGGCGCGAACTCCGGCCCGCCGAACCGGCCGTATCCGGGTGCTCCGCTGGGATGCGCGTGGCGCCGCCTTGGGCCCGGTTCGTCGTCTGCTGGGTCGTAACCAGGCATGTCGGGATATCCGCGCGGACCGAACCGCTTCCTTGCCCGCGCGCCGTCGTCGTGATGGTGGTGCCGCGGACGCTCCCACCGATCGTTGCTGTTGTCGTTCATTTGTTGCTCCTCCAGAGCTTCTTTGGAATTTCTCGATAGCTCAACGATATATCGTTAACTCGTCGATGGCAAGACCCGGTGGATGCGGAAATCGCTAGCCCGCACGCCACGGCTGCCAGGGAGGTTTGTCTATCGCCAGGCGAGGTGAGCCCGGGAGAAGAGCAGAGAGGTGAGCGGGCGTCAGCCGCCGATGGCTGACATCGGCCTGGCCGGCTGGAGGAAGCCCGGGTCGTTGATGCCGTGCCCGGGAAGCTTGCTCGCGACCGCCGCACGCCAGCGGCCCGCAAGCTCGTCGTCGTCGGCGCCGGCCCGCATGGCCATGCGCAGGTCGCTCTCCTGCCGCGC
>JASHXW010000200.1 GCA_030043395.1 Streptosporangiaceae bacterium | reverse complement strand
GCCTGGCAGCCCTGGCTGTGGCTCCGGGCCGGAGAACCTCGGCGCCGCCTCATCTGCCCGCCCGTCGGCAGGCACGACCGGCAGCACCAGCCTCGTTCCGGTCGCGCCGAGCCTGAGCGTGGCCGTCGCCGGGTACGGCGTCGGCCAGATCATCGGCCACATGGCATTGGAGATCGCCAGCCTGATCCGGTGCCCGCGCGGGAACACCCACGAGGCGGCGTGCAACTGCAGCGGCAGCCAGTCGGGCTCTGGCTCGGAACCAATGCCCGTCGGCCCGGGAATCGGTTTCGCCGGGTCACGCATCGGATCGGGCCGGTCCGATCTTCCGCCCCCGGTCACCAGGGTGACGGTGCCGTCCGGCGCCACGTCGCTGACCCGCGCGAACCAGTTCAGCGGAGAAGCATCCGCGCCGCCGTGAATCTCCACCCTGGGCAGGCCGAGGATCTCGACTTCCTCGCGCAGCGGCGCGGAGTCGAAGGTCAGGCTGTACGCGTCGGCGCCGCGCTGGTCGACGGTCAGCTCTCCCCACCAGTGCCCGGCCTCGATCCCGGCCGATGGCACGTACCGCAGGCGCATCGAGTCGTCCGGGCCTGGCTGTGCCGAGAGCGTGCGTTCTGCCCCGCAGTACAGCACCTCCAGTGTGGTGCGCTCCGGCGGCAGGGCCGTCTCGGTGCGCCATTGGCCGGGCAGCTCGAGCAGGTCAGGGTCAGGCGCGCGCCAGTGCTGCACGTACACCGTCGCCATCGGCTCGTCGAGCATTCCGGTGTCGATGCCCTTGAGCCAGTGGTCGAGCCAGCGAACCACCTCAGCGCGCCATTCGACGGCCGGCCCGGGATTCGCGGTGTGCGGCCAGGTGTGGTTCCACGGTCCGATCAGCACCTTGACCGGGGCCTGCACGGCCTGTGACATCCGGAAGACCGAGTCGCGGTAGCCGTCCCACCAGCCGGTGACCAGGAACGCCGGCACCTGCAGCCGGGAGTAGTCCGGGCGCAGCGAGGCGCGATGCCAGTACGGACCGTCCTGCTGCTGGCCGAGCCACGTCAGCAGCCATGGCTCGCTGTCGAACCTGCGGGCAAGCACCTGCTCGTCCAGCGGGTAATCCGGCCCTGGCGGCAGCGCGTTGAGCTGGTCGATCATCACCGAGTACTCGTCGAGGTGCAGCAGGCCGTCGATGTAGTGCACGTCGTCGTGGAACATGTCGTCGGAGGCTTCGACCGCGATGATCGCCTTCAAGGCAGGGGGGCGCCGCATCGCGATCTGGATCGAGTTGAAGCCGCCCCAGGAGATGCCCCACATGCCGACCGCCCCAGTGCACCATGGCTGGCCGGCGAGCCAGGCGATGACTATTTCGGCGTCAGCCTGCTCCTGCTCGGTGTACTCGCCTTGGGGCAGGTCGCCCTCGCTGGCGCCCGTTCCCCTGATGTCCACCCTGGCTCCGGCGAAGCCGCGCCTGGTCAGGTAGGAGTTGAGCTCGTAGTTCCGCCCCACCGAGTCGTCCTTGCGGTAAGGCAGGTATTCAAGGACGACGGGAACCGGGGTCTCGTCCGCCCCGGGCGGCAAGTACAGCGTCGCGGCGAGGTGCACGCCGTCCGGCATCGGGATGCTCGCCTCGCGGACCTCAGGCCCGGCGGCCCCGGACTCAAGCGCGGAGTCCTCGGCAGCGGAGTCCTCGGCAGCGTGGGAGCCGGCGGTCGCCTGGTCGTGGATCACTGGGCTGGTCCTTTCGCGGCGGTGGCCTCCGGGAGAGCGGTGGCTTCTGGGACGGAGATGGCGCTGCGCAGCAGCTCGACGAACTGGGCCACTCGCTGCTCGCGCACTTGCGCCGATTGCGAGAAGTAGCCGAACAAGCCAGGGTCCAGCTCCTCGGTCACGATCGCGTCCTGGCACCGGTCCATCAGCCAGTCCGCCATCGAGACGATCATCTCGGTCTCGATGTCCTGCCTGACCTCGCCGCGCTCGACGCCGAACTGGACGAACTCGCGCGTGCCGTACGGATCCTCGCGCAGCATGTACTTGCCGATCTCGCGCTTGAGCTGCAGGTCCGAGCAGTAGGTCCCGATCAGCACGACCCGGTACGGGATCCAGTCCTCGTGGATCATGTGCGGGGTCTGCGCCAGCCAGTAACTGATCGTCGCGAAGAACCCCTGCTCGAGCACCTCGGGCGGCGCCTGCAGGTACTTGCTGAACGTGCTGGCCGCGGCTTTGTACGCGGCCAGGAAGAGGCCGGCCTTGCTGCCGAAGTACCCGAACACGGCGCCCTTGGAGACCCCGGCCGCCGCGGCGATCGACTCCGCCCTGGCACCTTCGTAGCCGTTTGCAGCGAAATGTTCCATCGCAATTGCGATGATCTTGTCCTGCTTGGCACGCTGCCGGTCGCCTGCCCTAACGGCCGGGCGCGCTACGCCTCGGATGGCAGAGCGGGTCGTTATTTGACCAGTAGTCATTTTTACACCGTAGTCCAAATCATTGACATCGGCCAAGGTAGCACTGCATACTCGGCGAAATCCAGTCTTGCTAACAAACCACGGGTCAGGTGTCTATTGGGTC
>JASHXW010000199.1 GCA_030043395.1 Streptosporangiaceae bacterium | reverse complement strand
AGTACGGCGTCGGTACAGCACAGCGCGGCTGGCTGACGCCGGACGACGTGATCAACACCTGGCCGCTGCCGAAGCTGCGGGAGTTCCTGGCCAAGAGCGGCTGATTTCCGGCAAGCCTCAAGCAGCCTCGGTCAGGCGAAGCGGCCGCGCACCACAACGATGGCTCTGCGCTGTTGTCAGGACAACAGCGCAGAGCCTTAGTTGTTGCCTTCCTGTGCCCAGGCGCTCCCGGCGGCGGCCTAGGGCGCGAGCAGCGACCAGTACACCTGCACGTCGAAGTCGCCCGAGGGGTCCGGATCGCCGTAGATCTCCCAATGGGGGCCAGCCAGCTGGTAACCGTTCGCCCTGCTCCACTGGCGTACTGCCCGGTGCGTTTCGCCGATTCCGGCGATGGGGCCCGAGTGGGTCGCCGTGGCAACGACGCCACCCGGCAGCGACGACGGGACGACAGACCCGGCTGGGTTGAACGGCCCGCTGACCTGAACGCCAATTTCGACGTTGGGGACATCGTCCTTGTACAGCATGATGTTGTGGCCGTCCTGGTACAGCCCGTCCGGAGCACTGCCCCGCAGATAGCTCCACACCTGGTCGAGCATGGGTCGCCAGACCGCCGGGAACTCCGCCCACGTGGTTGCCCCCATCACCACGGCGGTTGGTGCCGGCTCGACGGTCTGCACGGTCACGTCGGCAGTCATGGCACGGAGCATACGCGGCGCGACCGGCTCGAGACCGGCTACAGGCCGGTTATGACGCGTTCGTTTCGGTGTACACGTGGTCAGACGTGTGGCCCTTGTAAACCGCGTAGAGCGAGGTACCCGACACGGCCAGCGCCGGGCCAGTGCTGGTGAGGGCGTCCGGCAGCGTTGCCTGGGGCTCCCACGTGGGCTCTGGCTCCGTGAAGGCTGGGATATAGCTGTAGTAGACCTTGCCGAGATTGGTGCCCTTCCAGGCCAGCCACAACGTCTGGCCCGGGGCCGCCGTCATGAGAGCGAGCGAAGGCGCGGCATTAGTGCCGGCTTGCGGCACCGCGCCGAGCGGTACCTCGACGCCATCGAATGCGCCCCACTTGATGGCACCGGTCGAATCGGTGTAGGCGAGGATGATGGCCTGCCCTCCGTCCCCCGGGCTGTACCCGGCAATCGACGGGCTGTAGGACGTCGCGTTCCTGACGGCGGTGTGCGGGGCGGCAAAGGACGAGCTCATCGTCCACGAGACGTATATGTCGTCGTTGGTCAGGCCCTTCCATGCCACCCAGATCGTCGAGGTGGAGCCTGAGCCGGACACGGTCACCGACGGAGTCGCGGAGGACGTGGCGGTGCCCCAGGATCCGCTCAGGGTCTTAGCCGCCTTCCAGGATTTGCCATCCCGGTAGGTGTACTTGACCTGGCCGGACTTGTTGATCCAGAAGACGTAGAGGTGGCCGTGGAAGATGGTGATCGCGGGGTCTGAGTCGGTGGAGGGCGTAACGCCCTTGCCGGACACAGTGTTGACTTTTGGACGACCAGCCGGTCGTGTGGATCACGTAATCGATGCCGTGGGCGGCGGTCGTGTAAGCCACGTACCAGGTGCCGGCGTGAGTGGTCTCGGCGGGTGACAACGGCGAGGAGGCGTCGGGAATCTGCGTCTGCGCGCCCCAGCCGTCGGGACTGCCGACGGCTGCCTGCGCGGAAGCGACCAGTCCGGCGCCAGCGAGCAGCGCGGCGGCAAGCGCTACCGCGAGCGGTGCGAGCCGCGTCGCTCGACCACGGCGGATGTGGTGCATGGAGACCTCCGGTTCAAGGTAACCGCGAGTGGAAGGGGTGTCCGCGCTCGACGTTACGACCCCGGCTGGCAGTCCTGCTAGGAACGAGGTCGTCTTGGCTGGCGTCGCATGTCGCAGGCCCAGCAGACCTAGCAAACCCAGCACGATCAGCCTGGATCACCGGCTGGCAGGCGTACCGAGGCGGGACCGGCAGAAGGCCGGGGAATTGGCCGGCCACAATGGCGGCTCACCGGCTGCCCAGCGCTGCAGGCTCCGGGCAAACGCCTCGCCGGTACGGCGGAACATCACGTCGGTGAGCCCGCCCACGTGCGGCGTGGCGAGCACGTTCGGGTGGCTGAGCAGCGCCGACCGCGGATCGGCGGGCTCGACCGCGTGCACGTCCAGTCCGGCCCCGGCTAGGTGGCCGCTCTCCAGCGCCGCGAGCAGCGCTGTCTCGTCGACGAGTCCGCCGCGGGCTACGTTCACGAAGATCGCGCCTGGCCTCATCGCGTCGAACTCGCGCTCGCCGAACAGGCACCCGCTGCTGCCGTCCGCGCAGCAGATCACGACGTCAGCCTCGGCGAGCACGCCTTCAAGCCGCTCGGGACCCACCACCCGCTCGACGGACGCCGGGCCGCCCTTGACTGGGTCCGCGCGCACCGCGATCACCCGCATGCCGAACGGCGCGAACCGGTCGGCGACGGCGACGCCGATCGCGCCCAGGCCAACGACCGCTACCGTGGCGCCGTCCAGCGAGCGCCCGGTCGGCCTGGAGTTCCAGCCGCCGCTAGTCGCGAGCGCGGCCCTGGCATCGTCCAGCCGGCGGCGGAGCGCGAGCACGAACAGCATGGCGATCTCGGCGACGCCCGACGCGTTTCCTCCCAGCTCACCGGGCACCCGTGCCGCCCAGACCCCGAGCTCGGTCGCCCGGGGAATGTCGACTTTCTCCAGCCCGACACCGTACTGGTGGACCAGCCCGAAGGTGCCGGCCTCCAGGATGGCGGCGTCGATCATGGCTCCGAACGGGCACAGCACGTCCACGCCATCCAGATGGCGAGCAACTTCGCTGCGCGGACAGGAACGGATCTCCCAGCCGGGCAGGAGCGGCTCGACGTCCGTCCATGGCAGCTCGGCGGTAAACCGCTCGCGGCAGAACAACAGCACGGGATCGGTCATGGCTAGCAGGCAAACCTCTGAAGCGGTGAAACGGGACGCCGCGCGCAGAGCTTGCGCGGGCGGGATCTTCCTAAGGAAGGCTGGCGACCAGCTCGCTGATCGGCTTGCGCCTGCCGGTGTAGAACGGGATCTCCACCCGAGTGTGGCGCCTCGCTGTCGCGCCGCGCAGGTGGCGCATCAGGTCCACGATCCGGTGCAGTTCGTCGGCCTCGAACGCGAGCATCCACTCGTAGTCGCCGAGGGCGAAGCTGGACACGGTGTTCGCGCGCACGTCGGGATAGTCACGGGCCATCTGGCCGTGCTCGGCCAGCATCGCGCGCCGCTCGCTGTCCTCGAGCAGGTACCACTCGTAGGACCGCACGAACGGGTAGATGCTGAGCCACTCCTTCGGCTGCTCCC
>JASHXW010000198.1 GCA_030043395.1 Streptosporangiaceae bacterium | reverse complement strand
CGAGACAGAGGTCCGCGGCTTCCTCAACAGCTGGCAGGGAGTGACCCTGCCTCGCGCGGTTGGCGAGTGACCGCAGACCAGTAGCGCCAGCATTAGCGCACGAAGGGCCCGCCCGGGGACAACCGGGCTGGCCCTTCGTGGTGTTTGCCCCCGCCCGCCCCCGTCCCTGCCCGGCACAACCGGGCTGGCCCTTCGTGATGTTCGCCCCCGCCCGCCCCGTCCCTGCCCGGCTCCACCGGGCTGGCCCTTCGTGGTGTTTGCCCCCGCCCGCCCTGCCGCTCCTGGCTGATGCGGGCCGGGCGCGCCTTGCGTAAGATCCCGAGTCGGGCGGCGACGGGCCAGCCCTGCCGAGGCGCGCGGAGGTGCTTGATGGGCGAGTTCGTCCGGGTGGAGGTCGACGGGGCAATCGCGACGATCCGGCTTGACCGGCCGCCGATGAATGCGCTGAACGCCAGGGTGCAGGGCGAGATAGCCGCGGCCGCCGGGCAGGTGTCGGATGATCCTGAGGTGAGGGCAGTGATCATCTTCGGCGGGGAGAAGGTGTTCGCGGCCGGTGCCGATATCAAGGAGATGGCCGACGCGAGCTACGCGGGGATGGCGGCTGACAGCAGGAGGCTGCAGGACTCCTTCACGGCCGTCGCCAGGATCGGCAAGCCGGTGGTCGCGGCGATCACGGGCTACGCCCTGGGCGGTGGCCTGGAGCTTGCCTTGTGCGCCGACTTCCGGGTGGCCGGCGAGAGCGCGAAAGTCGGGCAGCCCGAGATCCTGCTTGGCCTGATCCCCGGCGCCGGCGGCACCCAGCGCCTGCCCAGGCTGATCGGCCCGGCTAAGGCCAAGGACATCGTGTTCACCGGGCGGTTCGTCGGCGCCGAGGAAGCGCATGCGATCGGGCTCGTCGACAAGGTGGTGCCCGACGCGGAGGTCTACCAGGCAGCGCACGACCTGGTCGCCAAGTACGCGCGTGGCCCGGCGGTAGCCCTGCGCGCGGCGAAGCAGGCAATCGACGAGGGCCTGGATGCCGATCTGGACACCGGCCTGGAGATCGAGCGGCTGCACTTCGCTGGCCTGTTCGCGACCGAAGACGCCGCCACGGGCATGCGAAGCTTCGTGGAGAATGGACCGGGTAAGGCGACGTTCGCCGGGCGGTGATCCTTGGCTGGCCGGGCGCTAGGGCCTGCAATGCCCTGATCGCCCGGATCGGCGCGACTGCCCAGCCGGCGCTGCGTAGAGTGGCCGTGAAGGCCGGATCAGGACGGACGATGCGGGGCCGAGAATGACTGAGGCGGGCGACAGCACCCAGTCCGGTGACAGCCTCTCGCTGGACATGCTCATGGCGGCACTTCGCGCCGACAGCTCGGATCTGGCGATCTACGCACAGGTCCTGACCGAGTCGCTGGGCGACTCGCTGCCGCCTGGCACCGTCGACATCGAGCGCTCCCGGCGGAGCATGGCCGAGCGCAGGCAGAACAAGGCGGGATCAGTGACCAAGATCTCGGTCCGGCTCGGTGAGCGGACGATGACGCTCGGCATGGAGCGGGGCGCGCCGGTTGCCGAGATCTGCCATGAAGTGCGGGGCATCGTGCTGTCGAGGAACATCGTCCCGATCTCAGTGTGGGTATCCGAGCTCGCCAAGGGCCTGCTCGAGCACGCCGAGCAGAACGCTGCTGCCGCCACGGCCCTGCGCAAGCTGGTGGCTGGCACTTAGCGGGCGGGCAGTGGAGGCAGGCGGTGGCCAAGAGCATGATCGCAGTCCGCAACCAGGCAGAAGCGGTACGTAAGCTATGAGGTCATGAAGGTGCAGGACCGCTCCCCACGGCGCCTCGGCCCGTACCGCCTGGACAGGCGGCTCGGCGAGGGCGGGATGGGTGTGGTCTACCTGGCCGCGGACGCCGCCGGGCAGCCGGTGGCGGTCAAGGCCCTGCACCCGGCGATGGCCCAGGACGAGAACGCACGGCGCCGGCTGGCCCGTGAGGTCGAGACGATGCGCCGGGTCCGCAGCCGCTACGTGGCCGAGGTGCTCGATGCTGACCTGAGCGGCGACTCTCCCTACATCGTGACCAGGTACGTGCCTGGGCTGACGCTTGACCAGGTGGTCACCGAGGGCGGACCGCTCACCGGGGACGCGCTCGCCAGGCTGGCCTGCGGCCTTACGGCTGCGCTCACCGCTGTCCACGCCGCCGGGGTCGTGCACCGCGACCTGAAGCCAGGCAACGTGATGATCGCCGACGGAGAGCCCGTGGTCATCGACTTCGGCATCGCTCAGCTGCCTGACACGACGCGGCTGACCATGACTGGCATGTTCATGGGCACGCCCGGGTACCTCGCCCCCGAGGTCATCGAGGGTCGCGAGAGCGGTCCGGCATCCGACGTGCACTCACTGGGCGCCACCTTGGCATTCGCCGCTACCGGTCGCCCGCCCTTCGGCACCGGCACCTACGAAATGATCTTCTACCGGATCATGCACGGGACACCAGACCTGGATACCCTGCCGACGTCGCTCCTGCCCGTCGTCCTCAGCGCGCTGTCCCGCGACCCGGCGAGCCGTCCGTCCGCAGCCGACCTCGCTGCCCGCGTCGCGACGATCGACCCGGCGACGCTGGTCCCCAGCCCGCCATCGGCGGTGCGCGGACTGGCTGGCCCCCCGACGAAGACGCTCGGCGGACCCGATGCCGCGATGCCGCTCGGGCCGCTGGGCCGCACAGTCAGCGACGGTCCAGCGCAGTCGACATGGCCGAATTCCACCAGGCCCATGCCGTCGGCAGGCCCGCAGGACGTGCGCGACATGCTGCCGCCGGTGAACTACGGGGCAGGCGGGCTCGCCGCGGGCAACGGCGTCGCTCCGGGCCAGGGCAACCGTGCGTCGGCCGGCTACCTGGCTACCGCCGGAGCCGGCATCGGCCCGGCGGGCGCCCTAGCAGTCGCCGGGGCCAACGGGCAAGCTGCCGGCGTGGCTGCGCTGCCAGCCGGGACACGGCTGGCGAACGGATCGCAAGCCGCGGCCGGGGGAAAGGCGCCACCAATCGCGCCCGGCTCGGCACTGTCCGCGGCGTCCACCGCGGATGCCGCTGGAGCCGGCTCGGTATCGGGGTGGAGCCCGCTGGTGATCGCGGCAGTGGCGGTCGGCGTGGCCTTCAGCGTCGTCGCGCCGATCCTCGGAACCGTGATCTCGCTGATCGTCCTGATCGGCCTGCGCGCGGCAAGCACAACGGCCAGGCAGCTGTACCGGCGGCGATCGGGCGACGGCCCGCGGCCCAGTGACCCGGCAGTCGCCGTCGCGCTCTACCCGCTGGCCCTGCTGCGATCGCTGCTCGGCCTGGTGCTGCTCTCCCCGATCGCGATACTCGGCTTCTGCATCGCGGTTGCCGTCACGATCATCGTCATGCCGGTGCATCCGCTGCCTGAGGGCGTCGCGCTTGGCGCTGGAGCGCTTGTCGCGCTCGTCGGCCTCGGACCGGGGTCCTCGGGCAGCAGGACAGCGCTGGCCAGCATCTTCCACGCGGTATCCCGGACGACGGCGCAGCGAGTGATCGCTTACGTGGGAGTACTGGCACTCGCGGGCTGGGCTGTCCTGACTGCTTGGACCCGGTCGACGCCCGCGTATTTCCCGATCGCGAGCCTGCACGACCAGCTCGTGCACGTTCCGACGATCCGGATGATGGTGACCGACGCTCGCAACAGCCTGCTGGCAATCGCTCATCACATCGGACTGTGATCAGCTGCGCGCACGGTGGGGTGGCACCTGCTCGCAGTCACCGGCGGCTCAGCGCTCGGCGGCGCCGGCATTCGGCGGGCGGGACGCCCTGGCGCCATCCGCGCTGCTAGGGAGCTCGGGCCTGGCCAGGCCGAGCGCGATGACCTCGTTAGCTAGCCTGATCCGGCGGTTCTGGCCCTCGGGGATCCTTAGCTTGGCGTACAGGCGCAGCAGGTGCTGCTTGACAGCTGCCTCGGTGACGACGAGGTCGGCCGCGATCTCGCGGGCCGTGGCCGGGGCCACGAACGCGTCGTCGGACATGGCAGGGCGGCAGAGCGAGGCTATGACGTCGAGCTCGCGCCTGGTCAGCTCAGGCGCGGCGATTCCAGCTTGCTCGGCGTCGGCCGTCTCGTCGCTGGCAATGCCCCCGATCCGGCACCTGGCAGAGCCGAAGGTCAGGGCGTCGCCGTCGCTGAGCACCTTCCTCGCGACGAGGCGGCCATTCACACGGGTCCCGTTTAGCGATAAACCCAGGTCAGCCAGGTACACGTAGGGCCCGCGACGGACGAACTCGGCGTGCAGCAGGGACACGCTCGGGTCGTCCAGCATGATGTCGACGTGCTTGCCGCGCCCGACCGTGGTCACCTCAGGCTGGAGCGGCACAACGGCTCCGGTAACCGCGATCTGGACATACGGATCTTCCATGACTGCACCTTCCGAGCTGGCCATCGGGGGTCCGCCTTGCACCATGCAGTACCCGGATCCTTGCGTTCCAACCGGGGCAACCCGGGCGCTCGGGACGGTCCCGCGTACTCACGGCAGCGATGGAGAACGTACACTTCCGTGCGGACGGCCTGGAGGGCGATGCAATGGCGCAGCAATCCGCCGGCACCGCTGCGATGCAAGCACGCGGTGCCGCGAGCGAGCGGGCTATGCGCGTGAGTGACAAGATCGCGAGGACCGCGCGGTGAGGCATGCGGCGGCCAGGCCAGGACGCGGATCCGGTGCCCAGATCAAGCGCACGCATTCCGATGCTGCCCCCGGGCAGCAGGCAACGCCTGCAGTCGGCCTGCCCGGCGATGGCGAGCGGGACGAGCAGGTCAGCTGCGGCTGGCGGGCGCGAGTCGGGCAGCTGTCCTACTGGTTCGTGCTGGCCGGAGCCGCTGCGGCGCTGGCCGTCATGCACCAGGGCGTTGATTATCTGAAGAGCGGTACGTTGGTACTCGCAGGCTTCCTGCTCGTCGCCGCGATCGTCCGGCTGACTCTGCCCGACCGGGCGACGAGCATGCTGGCATCGAGGCGGCGATCACTCGATGTAGCGGTCTTCACCACACTCGGCATCGGCCTGCTGGTCGCTGGGCTCGTGGTGCCTGCGCCGTAGGGCGGCGCGGCGGGCAGCAGGACCTGGCGCCGCCCGCGAGCTGAGCATGAACCTTCGCCAGGCGAACGTGGCTGGCCGCAGGCCAGCGAGGGTAACGGCTAGAGACAGTTGAAGGGACCCCTGGCATGTCCAAGATCAAGGTGGCCAACCCCGTCGTAGAACTCGACGGTGACGAGATGACGAGGATCATCTGGCAGTCCATCAAGGACGAGCTGATCCTGCCGTACCTGGACATCGACCTTCAGTACTACGACCTGTCGATACAGAACCGCGACGCCACCGACGACCAGGTCACGGTCGACGCCGCCAACGCCATCGCCAGGGCCGGCGTCGGGGTCAAGTGCGCCACGATCACCCCGGACGAGGCCAGGGTGGAGGAGTTCGGCCTGAAGAAGATGTGGCGTTCGCCGAACGGCACGATCCGCAACATTCTCGGCGGGGTTGTCTTCCGCGAGCCGATCGTGATCGAGAGCATCCCCCGGTTCGTCCCCGGCTGGACCAAGCCCATCATCATCGGCAGGCACGCGCACGGCGACCAGTACCGGGCCACCGACTTCGTCGTGCCAGGCCCCGGCACGGTGACGATCACCTACGAGCCTTCCGGGGAGTCGATCGGCCAGCCCATATCGCTGGAGGTCGCGCAGTTCCCCGGCGGCGGGATCGCCATGGGCATGTACAACTTCGACGACTCGATCAGGGACTTCGCCAGGGCGACGATGCGCTACGCGCTCGACCGCGGCTACCCGCTGTACCTGTCCACCAAGAACACGATCCTCAAGGCCTACGACGGGCGATTCAAGGACATCTTCGCCGAGGTATTCGAGACCGAGTTCAAGGCCGAGTTCGACGCGGCCAGCCTGTGGTATGAGCACCGGCTGATCGACGACATGGTGGCGCAGGTGATCAAGGGCGACGGCGGCATCGTGTGGGCATGCAAGAACTACGACGGCGACGTCGAGTCCGACATCGTGGCCCAGGGCTTCGGCTCGCTCGGGCTGATGACGAGCGTGCTGATGACCCCGGACGGCTCGTGCATCGAGGCCGAGGCGGCACACGGGACCGTGACCAGGCACTACCGCCAGCACCAGCGGGGCAAGCCCACCTCGACCAACCCGATCGCCTCGATCTTCGCGTGGACCAGGGGCCTGGCCTACCGCGGGAAGCTGGATAACACCCCCGAAGTCACCGAATTCGCCGAGACCCTGGAGCGGGTGTGCGTGCAGACGGTGGCAGCCGGAATGATGACCAAGGACCTGGCGCTGCTGATCGGCCCTGACGCGCCGTACCTGACCACGCAGGAGTTCCTGGAAGCGCTGAGCAAGAACCTGCGAGCCGCGATGGAGCAGGCGGCCGCCTGACGAAGTCGCAGTGGCAGCGAGACAGCTCAAGAAAGCTAAGGAGATCACGTCCATGGCCCGTTCAGGCAAGGTAACGGTGGTCGGAGCCGGCTTCTACGGCTCGACGACCGCGCAGCGTCTAGCCGAGTACGACATCTTCGACGAGGTCGTCCTGACCGACATCATCGAGGGCAAGCCTGAGGGCCTGGCGCTGGACATGAACCAGTCCAGGCCGATCGAGGGCTTCGAGACCACGGTCACGGGCCAGACCACCGGCCAGGCCGGGGAGGGCTACGAGGCGATCGCCGGGTCGAGGATCGTGGTGGTCACCGCCGGCCTGCCACGTAAGCCGGGCATGAGCCGGATGGACCTCATCGGGGTGAACGCGAAGATCGTCCGCGCCGTGA
Organism: Streptosporangiaceae bacterium; assembly: GCA_030043395.1. The sequence continues at coordinate 6,063 of JASHXW010000198.1, read as the reverse complement.
CCGAGCAGGTGGTCAAGCACGCGCCTGACGCCGTCCTGATCGTCGTGTCGAACCCGCTGGACGAGATGACGGCCCTGGCCGCGAAGGTCTCGCAGTTCCCGGCCCACCGGGTGATCGGCCAGGCCGGCATGCTGGACACGGCGAGGTTCAGCTATTTCGTGGCCGAGCGACTCGGCGTCCCCGTCGGCTCGGTCAAGACGCTGACGCTTGGCTCGCACGGCGACACGATGGTGCCCGTCCCGTCCGCCTGCTCCGTCAATGGCACTCCGCTCGCTGACCTGCTGAGCGAGGACGAGGTCGAGGGCCTGGTCCAGCGAACCAGGAACGGCGGCGGCGAGATCGTCGCCCTGCTGAAGACGGGCTCGGCCTACTACGCCCCGTCGGCCGCCGCTGCCAGGATGGCCAGGGCGGTCGCGCTCGATACCGGAGAGGTCATGCCTGTCTGCGCCTGGGTAGACGGCGAGTACGGCATCTCCGGCGTCTACCTGGGCGTCGAGGCCGAGATCGGCGCCAGCGGTGTCCGCCGCGTGGTCGAGCGGGATCTCACGCCGTCCGAGCTGACGGGCCTGCGCGAGGCAGCCGAGGCCGTCCGAGCCAAGCAAGCCGACGTAGCTAGCCTGTAAGTCGCGGCCAGGAGCGGCAGCTCGCGGCCGGGCGCTTACCTGATCTTGACGGGCTTGGATGCGGCTAGGACGTGGCCCGACGCGTCGAGCGCGTGGACGGCGAAGTACGGGCCCGTGCTGCTGACGTCGATGGCGGTCTCGAATCCGGCGCGGCGGGCGGCCGCGACTCTGGATAGGCGTCCTGGCTGCCCAGCGAGTACGGCCCAGGACGCCACTTCGGTGGCGCCGTTCCAGCTTGCGTAGACCGTGGCGCCGCCGGATCGGTACCTGGCCGCGGCGGCGGGGCGATCGTCCGGATGAGCCACCCACTGGTGGGAGAAGGCTCGGTAGGACGGCCCGGTAGGGTTCATCCGCCCGTCAAGCAGCAGGGTGCCGTCGGCGGCGAACTGGGAGAACCTGGCGGCGTTGCCCCAGTTCACCAGAATGTCGCCGCTGGGCAGCAGCTGGATGCTGCCCAGCCCCGTGGCGAGCACTGGTGCCCCAGGGTGGGTGAGCGCCTTGGCCAGGGTCACTTGCCTGCTCGCCTCGTCGACGTTCAGGATCAGCGCCCGAGACTGGCGCTGGTGCACGAGATCGGGGTTGGCAGCGCCGTTGTCGAAGAGGGTCAGCCCGGCGCCGCCTCGATGCGGGCGGACATGGTGCTGCCACATGAACGCCGCGCCCGGGCCCAGCGTGAAGTCGGACTTCTTGCCGTTCAGCCGCCACAGGATGGACCCATCCGCGCGGCTGACCTTGTACACGGTCCAGGTGTGCCTGCTGGAGACCAGGAAGTTGCCGTCGGCGGTCGGGTAGATCGAGTTCAGGTGGAAGTAGTCGAACGGCGCTGCTGCGCTGCCCTGCTCCTTGAGCGTCATGTACGTCTCGCCGACGCCCACCCGCGAACCGTCGGGGTCGTAGCTGTCCCACTCGAACAGCAGCTCGCCAGTAGCGATGTCGATCTCCTGGAACGCGCCGGAGAACAGGTATCCCGACGACGGCCCGCCCACGGCGGACAGGTCCACCCCGGTGTGCAGCTTGAACGCGTCGATCAGCGCGGTGCCTTGCGGCGTGATCACGAACTCGTGCAGGTCCGCCTTCAGCCCGTGCTTGAGCTGGATCACGTGCTTGATGGTGTAGGAGGAGTCCGCGACAGCGGCCACGCCCTGCCCGTGCCCCTGCACGATCCCCCCTTGCCACCAGGTCAGCACGGGCTCGCCGTCCAGCATCTGGACGTTGACGTCCTGCTTGTGCACCGCCTTGGTGTTCGGGCCGAACCAGACCAGCTCCCCGGCGTGGTCAAGCACGATCGCGCCGCCAACCCCTGGGCCGCTATACGGGGAGTTCAGGAAGATGTACCGCTCAGGCGGCATCGGCCCGTACAGGCTCACCGAGATGGGCGGCGGCACCAGATCAGGTCGCGACATGAACCTCCCGGCTTGCGATCGCACCCGAAGCGGCGACTCCCGGTCGTGGTTCGCTAGCCTGCGCGCGCCAAACGCCATGCCAGCCACGCCGACCGCCGAGGCACCTGCGATCCCGAACACCCGCCTGCGGGAAATCCGTGCGGCCTTGCCATGGTCGCCCAACTCGGTCTCCTCACTGGCCACGCTAGGCCGCGCCTGCGGTCTCGTGCGCAGCGGCGGCTAGCCGGCGCAACGCGAGCTCGGCATACAGCGCAATTCCGTCGGCCAGCACGGCGTCGTCGAAGACGGCCTCGGCTGAATGGTTGAACGGCACGGCCATCGGGTCTGCGCCGGCTGGGCACGCGCCGATCATGATAAACGCGCCAGGCACCTGCTCGAGCACGTAGGAGAAGTCCTCCGAGCCCGTCAGCGGGTTCGGCGCCGTCACGAACTTGTCCTCGCCGAGCACCTCCTTGATGGTGGTGCCCGCAAAGCCGAACTCGGCCTGGTCGTTCACGGTCACCGGGTAGCCGTCGACGAACTCGGCATCGGCGCTCAGGCCGTGCGCGGCGGCGATCTGCCTGGCGAGGTGCACAGAGGCGGCGCGCACCTTGTCGCGCGACTCGGTGGAGAAGGTGCGCACTGTCGCGACGAACTTCGCGTCATCGGGGATCACGTTGTCTGTCGTGCCCGCGTGGAAGGTGCCTACGGTGAGCACGACCGGGTCGAAGACGTCGAACTGCCTGGTGACCATCGCCTGAAGGGCAGTGACGATCTCGCAGGCGACAGGGATGGGGTCTGCCGCGTGGTGCGGCTGCGAGCCGTGTCCGCCACGGCCGCGGACGGTCACGTGCAGGGTGTCGGCGGCAGCCATCGCGGTGCCCGCCTTACTGGCAGCGATGCCGAGCGGCAGCAGGCCGGAAGCCACGTGCAGGGCATAAGCGGCGACGGGTCGCTCGCCGGCCGCGTCCAGCACGCCTTCCTCGATCATGAACCGGGCCCCGCCTGCTCCTTCCTCGCCAGGCTGGAACATGAAGATGACGTTCCCCGGCAGGTCCTGCTGCCGGGCCGCGAGCACCCTGGCGGCGCCAGCCAACATGGCGGTATGCAGGTCGTGCCCGCACGCGTGCATCTTTCCCGTCGAACGTGAGGCGAACGGCACGCCGGTGCGCTCGGTCACGGGAAGGGCGTCCATGTCGCCGCGCAGCAGCACCGTCCTGCCGGGCCGGGCACCGCGCAGGACCGCCGTTACAGAGCTCAGCGACTGGCCGCGGCTGATCTCGAGCGGCAGGCCGTCGATGGCATCGAGCACCTTGCGCTGGGTGGCTGGCAAGTCCAGCCCGATCTCGGGCTCGGCGTGCAGCGCGTGGCGCAGCTCGGCGACTTCGGCACTGATGGAGGCAGCATCGTCTCGGACTGAAGATTCCATGCGGGGGTCCCTGCTCGTGATGTCGGGCTCGTTACGTGCCAAGCAGCATCGCATACCGCGTCAGGACCCGCGAGACTGGCGGCAGCCGGGTCCAGATGGTGCACCGGCCTGCCCGGCACTGTCTAAACTGATCGGACACCGCGCGACCGCGCGATGACTGCCGTGCATGGCAGCTAAGCAGCCAGGCAGCAGCCGTTCACCGCTGCAGCCGGGATCAGGACTACGACGTGGGTGGCGTCGGCTGGGATGTTCTCGTCGTACTCGCCATCATCGGTGTCGGCGGGTTCTTCGCCGCCGCAGAGATGGCTCTGGTGTCGCTGCGGGAAGGCCAGGTCAGGGCGCTGGCCAAGCGCGGCAAGCGCGGGCAGCGAGCCGCGCGGCTAGCGCAGGACCCGAACCGCTTCCTGTCCGCCGTCCAGATCGGCGTGACGGTTGCCACGCTGCTTACCGGAGCCTTCGGGGCGGCCACGCTTGTCGGTGACCTGAAGACGGTGCTTGACCACCACCTGTCGCCGCACGTGGCGTCGGTGATCTCCTTCCTGGTCGTGACGCTGGTGATCGCGTTCTTCTCGCTGGTACTCGGCGAGCTCGCCCCCAAGCGCATCGCCCTGCAGCGCCAGGAGCGGGTCTCGCTGATAGCAGCGCCTGTGCTTGACCGGATCGCCGCTCTCGCCAGGCCGTTCGTCTGGCTCATCAGCGTGTCGGTCAACCTGGTGGTCCGGCTGCTCGGCGGAGATCCCAGGGTCGGCCGCGGCGTGATGACCAGCGAGGAGCTGCGCGACCTGGTGATCGGGAACCAGAGCTTCTCCGCGGACGAGCGCCACATCGTGCGGGAAGTGTTCGAAGCGGGGACGCGGCAGATCCGCGAGGTCCTGGTGCCCAGGACAGAAGTCGACTTCCTCCCGGCTTCGATGCCGCTGGACCGGGCGATCGACGTGGTAGCCAGGTCCACGCACTCCAGATTCCCGGTCTTCGAGGAGTCCTACGACGACGTCATCGGGTTCGTGCACGGCCGCGACCTGCTCGGCGAGCGAGCGCGTCAGCTGCTCGACACCGACGGCCGCGGCATTCCGCGGATCAAGGACATCATCCGGCCGGTCAAGTTCCTGCCGACGAGCAAGACCGTGATGTCGGCACTGTCGGAGATGCGCAAGAAGCGCGACCATCTCGCGATTGTGGTCGACGAGTACGGCGGGACCGCGGGCATCGTCACCCTGGAAGACCTAGTCGAGGAGCTGATCGGCGACATACGAGACGAGTACGACGAGGAAGGCAACCCGGCGCGGCGGCTGCGCAGCGGCGAGCTCGAGGTCGACGGGATGCTCAACCTCGACGACTTTGCCGAGCAGACCGGGATCCAGCTGCCGGACGGCCCGTACGAGACCGTCGCTGGCTACTTGCTGTCCGCGCTCGGCCACCTGCCGAGGACGGGGGAGTACGCCGACCTGGATGGCAGCCGCCTCACGGTGACCGAGCTCGACGGCCGCAGGATCTCGCGGGTGAAGGTGACCGACGTGACTCCTGCCCATGGCCAGCCCGCCGGCCTGGCGCCGCAGGCTGCGCCAGCGCCCGCGCCGGCTCCAGCGCGCGAGCCGACTGGCCAGCAGCAACAGCTAGGCTGACCTGCCTTGACATCCTGCACCGCCCCAGGGTCGAGATCGTGACGCGGGGCCTGACATTCTGCCGGAGGCATCGATGAGCTCGAACGCGGCTGGCTCGCATCGCGGCGACGCGGCAGGTGCCGATCGGCCCGTGCTCGTCGTGGACTTTGGCGCACAGTACGCGCAGCTCATCGCCCGGCGCGTGCGCGAATGCCAGGTCTACTCCGAGATCGTCCCGGCCCGTGCCTCCATCGAGGAGATCATGCGGCGTAACCCGGCCGCGATCATCTTGTCCGGAGGGCCGGCCTCCGTGTACGCGCCAGGTGCGCCACCGGCTCCTGCGGGCTTGTTCGAGGCCGGCGTGCCGGTGCTTGGCATCTGCTATGGGTTCCAGCTCATGGTCCGTGACCTGGGCGGGACAGTTGCCAGGACCGGGGCAGGCGAGTACGGCGCCACTGCGCTGGACGTGGCGGGCGAAGAAGCCGACCCGGGCCAGGCCGGCGGGGTGCTGCTCGCCGGGGTGCCACCTTCCTTGCAGGTCTGGATGTCGCACGGGGACACCTGCATGAAGGCGCCCAGTGGCTTCGCCGTCACGGCCAGCACGCCGGGCACGCCCGTGGCCGCCGCTGAGGACAGCGCGCGCGGCTTGTTCGGCCTGCAGTTCCATCCTGAGGTCGCGCACACCGAGCACGGCATGGCGATGCTCAGGCAGTTTCTCGCCGCAGCAGGCTGCCGCGCGGACTGGACGATGCGCAACATCATCGACGAGCAAACCGAGCTGATCAGGATGCAGGTCGGCGACGGTCACGCGATCTGCGGGCTGTCCGGCGGCGTCGACTCAGCCGTAGCCGCCGCGCTCGTCCAGCGCGCCATCGGCAAGCAGCTCACCTGCGTGTTCGTCGACCACGGCCTGCTGCGCAAGGGCGAGGCCGAACAGGTCGAGCAGGACTTCGTCGCCGCGACCGGAGTGGACCTGGTAGTCGTCGGCGCGCAGGCGGACTTCGCGGCTGCCCTGGCGGGAGTGACCG
>JASHXW010000021.1 GCA_030043395.1 Streptosporangiaceae bacterium | reverse complement strand
TATCGGCCAGCCGGCCGGGTGCAAGCGTGCCGACCTCGGCAGCGATGCCATGCGTGATCGCTGGGTCGATCGTGTACTTGGCCAGGTAGCCGAGTATCCGCTCATTGTCGTCGGCACCGTCGCGGCCGGCACCGGAATGGCCTGGCGTTGCGAAGGTCGCCGGACGCGGCAGGAGGCGCCGCACCTCTGGTGCCGCGGGCCAGGCGTGATCAGCCGCTGCGCGCCAGGCCTTCATCACGTGCGCAAGCTGCCAGGTGCGCCTGATCGTCTCGCCGATCCTGCCCATGCCCTGCGAGTCGCTGTTGATGATGCTGATCGCGCCTAGCTCGTGCAACGGACCCTCCGCGGCCAGCGTGGCCGGGCGAACCCGTTCTGCGGCCAGTTGCAGATCCGCCGGGTCGGCGCCCGAGCCGCCGTGGACAGCAAGGGTCATCTCCGGGTGCTCCGCCGCCGTGTGCAGCCCGTACGGAACGGTCGGCGTCGTCGACGAGCAGACGATGTTCGGCTCACGGACCAGGCCGATCAGGTCTGGAACGTGCCCGCCGCCAGCGCCCTCGACGTGATAGGCATGCACAGCCCGGCCGGCGATCGCCGCGACCGTCTCGTCGAGCTCGCAGGACTCGTTCAGCCCGTCGGTGTGCAGGGCGACAGCCACGTCAAAGTCATCGGCCAAGCTCAGTACCGAGTCGATGATCTCTGGGTAGGCACCCCAGTCTTCGTGGATCTTCAGCCCGATCGCGCCCGCCTCGATGACGCGCTCGACGGCGGACCGGACATCGGTCCTCGCGCTGGCCTGCAGGCCCAGGTTCACCGGCAGGTGCTCGAACGCCCGCAGTGTGGTTGCCATCGCTGCCGGAGGTTCCTCGAAGCCCGCGGTGATCAGCGTGGTAACCCCCGCTGACAGCGCGACGGGGACGAGGCCTGGCGTGATCAGGTGGACATGCGAGTCGATCGCGCCCGCAGTCGCGATCAGCCCGTATCCCATGATCGGCATTGTGTTCGGCCCGATGACCAGGTCCACCCCAGCGGTGACATCGGGGTTCCCGGCCCGGCCGATCCCGACGATCCTGCCGTCCTTGATGCCGATATTGGTCTTGACCACGCCGAGAAGCGGGTCGACGACGAGCACCCCTGCGATCAGGACGTCGAGCTCGCTGTCGGAGCTTGCGGTGTCCTGCTGAGTCATCCGGGATCGGATATTGCGCGCGTAGCCCCAGACCGGCTCGTCGCCGTAGCCGACGTGATCGTCCTCCACTCGCAGCCACAGGTCAGTGTCGGCCAGGCGCACCCGGTCGCCGGTCGTCGGCCCGAACTTGCCCCCGTAAGAGTTGCGGGGATATCGAGCCGGTACCCGACGGCTGCTTCGCGGTCGAACTCCAGCCGCTGGTTGACTCGCCAGAACGGGTAGTGCGACGAGACCCTGATCGGCCGGCTTGACCTGCTCGCAACGGTGACCAGCTTGCGCTGACGCCAAGCTAGCCATGCTCGCCGCGGCTTCCGTCGCCGGCCGGTCATCGCCCGCCCGTAGCCGCCATTGACCTTGGTGTGCCGAATCGCTAGCGTCCGCTAGAACACGTTCCACTTCTGGCGTGCCCGACCATCTGGGAGGCCGACATGACGGCATCAGCCGAGCGGCCGCACGACGAGCAGGTCAAGTTGACGGTCAGCGAGCGCGACCCCGCAGCGCTGGCAGCCGCCTTGCATGGCTACCTCACAGGAAAGCTCGCACCCGGCGGCGACCTGACGATCAGCGACGTTCGCATGCCAGCGGCCGGCGGCCTGTCCAGTACGTCGCTGCTGTTCCAGGTGGACTGGGCAAGCGATGGCGTCAAGCGGCACGAAGCCTTCGTGGCCAGGATGGCTCCGGAGAGCAGCGCACTCCCCGTGTTCCCCAGGTACGACCTGCCCAGCCAGTTCGCACTGATCGAGCAGGTGGCCGCTCACTGCGCCGTGCCCGTGCCGAGGTTGCGCTGGAACCAGGCGGACGGCGAGCCGCTCGGGTCTGCGTTCTTCGTCATGGATCAGGTGGCCGGACGAGTACCGCTGGACAACCCGCCCTACGTCTTCACCGGCTGGCTGCTCGATGCCACCCCTGACGAGCGCGCCGAGCTCCAGCGCGGGAGCGTCAAGGTCCTGGCCGACCTGCACGCGGTGCCGGATCCCGCAACCGCGTTCGCGTGTCTCGCCCAGCCAGGTAGCCATGACAGCCTGCGCCGGCACCTTGACTCGCAGTACGCGTACTACCGGTGGGCGCTCGCCGACGATGGCATCGTGATCCCGATCATCGAGCGCAGCCTGGCCTGGCTCGAAGAGCACTGGCCCAGCGAGCCTGGCCCCGATGTCCTGTCCTGGGGCGACGCCAGGATCGGCAATATCATCTACGACGGCTTCACTCCAGCTGCCGTGCTCGACTGGGAGATGGCCTCGATCGCCCCGCGCGAGGTGGACGTCGCCTGGTTCATCTTCCTGCACCGCTTCTTCCAGGACATCGCCGAGTTCTTCGAGCTGCCTGGCCTGCCCGACTTCCTGCGCCGCTCCGACGTCGAGCGCACCTACGCCGAGTTCAGCGGTTACACGCTGCGCGACATGGACTTCTACCTGACCTACGCGGCCCTGCGGCACGCGATCGTGATGGCCAGGGTCAAGCGAAGGATGATCCACTTCGGCGAGGACCAGGTACCCGACGACCCCGACGACTACGTCATGCACCGCGCCAGCCTGGAGAAACTGCTGGCCGGAACTTACCGATGGGACTAGCCACCGTCCGATGGGACTAACCACCGTGCCGATACCGCTCGACGAGTACCCGATTCACCAGACTCCGCTGCCGATGAGCCGGGTGTCCTCCAGCGACCGTAACTTCTACGACCGCTGTTACCTCAACTTCCATGACCGCACCGGCGAGATCTTCGGTGTCACCGGCCTGGGCGTGTACCCGAACCTGGGCGTCATCGACGCGTACGCGGCTGTCCGGCACGGCGACCGGGTATGGAGCGTGCGGTTCTCCGACGCGCTGGCCGAGCGCAGCACCGACCAGCACGTCGGCGGCTACCGGATCGACGTGACCGAGCCGCTGCACCGGCTGCACCTGACCTGCCAGTCTCCGGACGGCAGCCTGGACTTCGACCTGAACTGGAGCGGGTCCTTCCCCGCCGTGCAGGAAGAACCGCACCTGCTGCTGGCAGGCAACCGGCCGATCCTGGACGCTTCGAGGTTCTCCCAGCTGGGAACCTGGAGCGGACAGCTGAAGGTAGGCGGGACTGAGTTCGCCGTCAGCGATGACCGCTGGACCGGGGCGCGAGACCGGTCATGGGGAATCAGGCCAGTCGGCGAGTCCGAGCCCGCCGGGCGGCCGCCGTCGGACTCCCTGGCCGGGTTCTGGTGGCTGTACATGCCGCTGCGGTTCGAGTCCTGCTCGGTGATCGTGATCCTGCAGGAGAGTCCGGACGGCTACCGCACCCTGAGCACGGCCAAGCGAGTCTGGCCCGATGGCCGCGTCGAGCAACTCGGCTGGCCGCGCGTGCAGATCCGCTACGCGCCGGGAACGCGACATCCGCAGTCGGCCACGGTCGCGCTGACGGACGGCAGCGGCGAGCCGGTCCGCGTTCACGTTGAAACCCTGACTAGCCTTCCGCTGCATGTCGGGGCCGGATACTCCGGCGACCCGGACTGGTCTCACGGCCGGTGGATGGGGCAGAACTGGAGCGCCACGAGCGACTACGACCTGACCGACCCGGCCGTGAGCGCCCGGATACCGTGGGGCGTCACAGACCACCTTGTTCGCGCCTCGATGGACGGCGAGGAGGGCTGGGGCATGTTCGAGCACGCGAGCATGGGCCGGCACGACCCGACCGGCTTCGCCGACTGGGGTTCGGTGGCACCGGAGAATAGCTAGCCTTGCCCCGTGCGCGTACTCGCAGGCTCGATGTCCATTCGCAAGATCGTCGCGGTAGCCTTCCCGGTCGTGGCGGCGGCGACCGGGCTGCCGTTGCTTCCCGCCAGCGCGTTCGCGACTGCCTGGTCCGGCGCTCGGCCCGCGAAGACCGCGCCAGCCTACTTCTACACCTTGCCGCCAGGGGCGAAGCTGCCGTCGGGCGCGCAGTGCGCCAAGTGGGTCCTGGCTCGGCCTTCGCGAGAGAACAAGGGCGTCAACCGCAAGTACAACCACACCACGGGCCAGCATGTCGGCCGCGACTTCTTTACCGGCGACAAGCCCGCGGCAAACAAGCTGATCGCGCCGCGGATCGACGGGGACTTCACCGGTACGACGCAGGAGATCCTGCGCTGGGCGGCCTGCAAGTGGGGCATCAACCAGGACATCGTCTTCGCCCAGGCGGCCGTGGAGAGCTGGTGGCGGCAGACCACGAAGGGCGACTGGGAGTCCAGCGGATGCCCGCCCGGCCATGGTCCCGGCG
>JASHXW010000197.1 GCA_030043395.1 Streptosporangiaceae bacterium | reverse complement strand
ACCATGGCCGGGCTCTGGTCGACGCCGACAACGAACCCCCGCAGGTGCCTGGTCAGGAACCCGGTGCCGCAGGCGACGTCGAGCGTCCGCGCGGGCGGCAGGCCCTGCACCAGAGCGACCACCTGGCCGACCTCATCGTGCCAGCCAGGCCGGTCCCGGACGGCGAAGAGCCCGTCGCCGGTGTACCACTCGTCATACTCGGCCGCTCGCCGGTCGTAGTAGGCGGCCGTAGCTGGGTCAGTGGCGAACGCAGGCGTCGGATGCATGGCCTCCAGCCTGCCAGGTCCGCGCGGTCACGGAACGGGCCCTGGGTCTACCCGCAGAACGGTGCTCAGCCGACGGCGCGCAGCTTCGGCAGCAGGCCAGCGACCTGGCCGGCCAGCGCAGCCGGGTCCTCGCCGTGCAGGATCAGCACCAGCTCCGTGATCCCTACCGCGAAGTACGACTGGGCTACCGTGAGCAGCTCGTCGCTCGCCTCAGGCACGCGTATCTGCACTGAGCGGCGAATCTGGGCCGGATCACGGCCGATTTCCGCGCAACGGCGATCGAGAATCGCCGACGCCTCAGCTACCTCGCTCGGCGAGCCGCCAGCCGCGTTCCACACGTCGGCGTACCGGGCAGCGATCCGTAGCGTGCGCTGTGGCCCCGATCCGCCGATCCAGATCGGCGGGTACGGCTGCTGCACCGGCTTCGGCTCGGCGACCGCCTCAGTCAGCTCGTAGTGGCTGCCGTCGAAGCTGGTCCGCTGCTCAGTCCACAGGGACCGGATCACCTGACAGGCTTCCTCGAGCCAGTCGGCGCGGTCGCCCCTGCTTCCGAACGGCAGCCCGAGCATCGTGTGCTCGTTCTCGGCCCAGCCCGCGCCGAGCCCGAACTCCAGCCGGCCACCAGACAGGTGATCGACGGTCACCGCCGCCTTCGCCAGCACCGCAGGATGCCGGTAAGTGTTGCCAGTGACCATGCAGCCGATCCGGGTTCGCGTAGTGGCGACCGCCATCCCAGCTAGCAGCGTCCAGGCTTCGAATATCGGCCCGTCGTCGCGCGGGCCCAGGGTGGCCAGGTGATCCATGCACCAGCAGTGGTCGAATCCGGCCTCGTCCGCGATCTGCCATACCGCGCGCAGCTGTTGGATCGTGACGTTCTGGCTAACCTTCACCCCGAAGCGCATGCCGGCCATGAACCATTCCTATCCCACGACCGAGGCGGCCAGGCAACGCGGTACCCCTGGCAGCGGCGGCGCCTGCTCAGCTCACTTCTTCTGGCAGCTCGTACCAGGGCACCTTCTCCCCTACGCGGGCTCGCATCCGCCAGCGCAGCGACTTCGGCGCCGCCTCCATGGCGAGCCGCAGCTTGTCCGCGGTCGCGGCGACGGCGTTCGCGTCAGAGTCGCTGAGCTTGCCCCGTGCCCACTCGACGACAGCGGGGAGGTTGCGCTCCACCGTGTGGTAGAAACCCCAGTCGCTAGCCAGGGGCGCAGCGAACCTGCCTGGGTCGATTCCCGCTGGGCCATCGCCGGCGGCGCTTGCCCCGGCGGGCAGGTCGAGCAGCAGGGCAGCGGTGTCCATCAGGTCCTTGTCCTCGATCTGCACGATCTGCAGCTTGGTGAGCAGCAAGTCGGCGGGGTGGATCGTCAGGCCGCTGGCCGGCAGGTCCCGGCCGAGTTCCAGCCGGTGGCACATCTGGAACGCGCCGACGAGGACATCGACCACGAAGCCGCGTGGCGATGCGAAGATCATGCGCTGAGCGCCGTGCAGCGCGTTGAAGTGCTCGTCCTCGGAATACCCGGCCGCCCGGAAGACCCGGGCGGCCGCGTGCGCCTCGCGGGACTGCACGACGACGTCGAAGTCGTGATAGCTCCGGCTGAGCGGACCAGAGCGCGCAGACGGCGACAGGTGGAAGACCGCGATGCCGCCGAGCAACCGTAGCCTCGCGCTGCCCTGCCCGGCAGCACCGATGATCGACTCGGCCTCGGCCAGCAGTTCCGAGGCCGACGGAGCCAGCTCTTCGCGCACATTCATAGGGTTCCCTACCGCTGCTTGCCGCGCCAGTCCCTGGCTTACTCCACTGGCAGCTCGCGATAGGTGGCATCAAGGTCGATGCCCTGCCGGGCCCTGATCCGCTTCGCCACCACGTACACCACCCAGCCAGCGACCCAGATGAGGATGTTGAGTATGAACATCGAGAAGTCCTGGTGACCGAAGAGCCCGCCGGTGTCGTGCGGGACGACGCTGAGGCCTGACAGCGGGTCGTTCAGGTAGTCCCAGGCCATGTAGCCGCACGCGATGAACGAGACCACGCCGAAGATCGTGATCACCGGGATCTTCCCCCACTTCCAGTTCACCGGCGAGGCCTGCCATACCTCGCGCTGCCGGTACGGGAACAGCGCGGCGGCCAGCGAGACCATGAGGAAGCTGAGGATGAAGCCGAAGATCCCGGTGAGCGTCTTGAACGGCCCGGTCGGCCTGGTGTACAGCCACAGGGCGGCGATCGAGCCGATAGCCATGACGAGCAGGGCGTTGATCGGCGTGTGGCGCTTCTCGCTGACCTTGCCGAGCCAGGACGGCATGACGCCGTCTATCCCGTACGCCAGCAGGTTCCGCGAGGAGTTGATGATCTGGCCGGGCAGCCAGGAATAGGACCAGAACAGGAAGCTGAACGTGACGACGAACCCGAGAAGCACGTTTCGCGACGCGTAGGAGACAAGCTCGGTGTAGACCGGCGCCGACGTGAAGCCCATCGTCGCGCCATTGGTGTAGCTCACCGCCCCGAGGAACGAGGTCCCCACCACTCGTGCCATCTGCCAGGCAATCAGCATCGCGATCCCCGTGCTGACGACCGCCGCGAACGGCATGGACCACAGCTGGATCCGGCCGGGGCGCTTGACCTCGCCGCCGATGTAGGCCGACGACTGGTTGAACACCAGCTCCAGGTAGATCCACGTCATCGGGATCAGCGTCCAGTAGAAGCTGAACGGCGCAGTCTTGAAGCCGCCCTTAGCCGCGGCCGCCGTCACGGCCGCGTAAGAGTTGGCCTTGCCGGTGGAACGTCCTATGTAGTGGTTGAAGGCCGAGACGAATTCCGCGTGGCTCGTGGCTACCAGGATGCCGATCGTCACGAGGATTCCGAGCATCGCGATAACGAAGAGGACGTTCTGGATCTTGAAGTAGAAGTTGAGGCCGTTCGCGAAGATGGTGACGAGGACCACGATCAGCAGCGTGCCGATGATGAAGGCGCCGGTCGGCGTGGATAGGTCATTGCCGTACCTGACCAGCGTGGCGTTGTTCGTCAGGATGCCCAGGCCGCGCAGGAGCGGGGTGAGGCCGTAGTAGGCGAAGAACGCCGATGGAACGCCGCCGTACAAGATCCACCAGATGGTGTTGTTCAGGCTCGACATCATGCCCCAGGACGGTCCCAGGATGCGGCTGACGTAGACGTAGTCCCCGCCCGATCGCGGCATCGCCGCGGCAAGCAGCGCGAAGACCATCGACGTCGGGAGCACGATGATCAGGCAGGAGATGAAGGTGCCCTCGATATTGGCACCGGGATAGAACGCCGGGATCATGATCAGCGCGAATACCAGCATCAGCCCGATGCTGACGAAGTTGATGTTGTAGATCAGGACGCTGGCCGAGTTTCCTTCCCGGACCAGGCCGGTGGCCTTCCTGGTCATCATGCCGGGCGCTTTCGTGGCCATCGCTGCTGTCCTTCCTTATCGGGTACCCGGATGGGGTGCGCTGGTCGCGGCCGCGCTGCCGGTGCGCATCCAGTGCGAAACTTCGTCGAGCGCCGTCACCCACAGGTCGGGTGTGGCCAGGCTGCGCTCGATGAGCGTGCGCAGCGCCGCTGCCCGGGCCGGGCGCCCGCTCAGGAACGGGTGCATCGTCAGTACCGCGATCCCGCCGGCCGCCCGGATCGCGTCGATCTCTTCCCACCACGCCTCCGCCACGGCGCTCGGGCGGTCGATCCGCCCGTCGCCGGTCACGTCCGGCCAGAACGCGAACCGCTCCCAGTCATCCAGTGCCCAGCTCACCGGGATCTCGGCGAGCTGGCCCCCGGCGACGTCGGCGAAATACGGCGCATCCGCGTCGAAGAAGCTTGAGTCGTAGCCGAACCCGTACTCGGCCAGGAGCCGCCGCGTCTGGGGCGTGGCCTCCCACCACGGCGCCCGGTAGCCGGCCGGCCGGATGCCGCTGACCCGGTCAAGTGCCGCCAGCCCGAGCTCGAGGAACTCGCGCTCCGCGGACTCACTGACTCCGGTCAGCGACTCGTGCAGGTAGCCGTGGTGACCAATGTCGTGGCCGCCCTGCGCGATCGCGTCCAGCACGCCGGGGTAACCATCGGCCGTGGCCCCCGGTACGAAGAACGTCGCCCGGACCCCGTAGTCGCGCAGCACCGACAGCAGCCGCGGTACGCCGACCTGCGGCCCGTAGTCCTGGTGGCTCATCAGCGACGCACGCCCGGCGTTCGCCGGGTCGGCGGCCAGCATCACCGATCGGGCGTCGACGTCGAAGGTGAAGGCGAGCGCCCCGCTGATGCCTTCTGGCCAGGCCGATCCGGACCGGCCGTCAGCCGGAGACAAACTTGAACCCCTTGACCTTGTCGCCGTCCAGGGTGACGAGCACTCCCTGCAGCGTTCCGTCCGGGTACAGGGATCCGGGATTGCAGACCTTAGTCCGCCCGATCGAGCTCATCGCCCGCGACTCGTGGATGTGACCGTGCAGCGAGAGGACGGGCTGGACCTTCTCGATCGCCGCCCGGACGGCATGACTGCCCACCGGCACCCGGATCGGATCACCGCCTGCCGTCTCGATGCGCATGTCGCTGGTCAGCTTGAACGCCAGGTCAGTGCCGGAGTCGGCAGGCGGGTTGTGCACGTTGAAGATGACAGGCTGGCCTGGCTGGATCTGCTCGGCCAGCTGATCCAGGCGGGAGCCCATCTCGTCCTCGGTGAGCTCGCGCGGGGAATCCCATGGCGTGGTGGTCGAGTAGCCGAGGCACAGAACCTGGTAAGGGCCGAGCTCGACCACGTGATCCTCGCCCTGGACTAGCCAGCGCCCCTCCGCGAGCACGTCCTTCACGGCCGGGATGTCGTCGTTCCCCGGCATCACCAGGCAGGGCAGCCCGGCCTCGCGCAGCCGCGCGTCGGCCATCTCCACCCAGCGCTGGGTGGTGTCGAGCATCACCTGGTCGAAGACCTCGCCGAGGTAGGACTCGCTGCTCGCCAGTTCGGCGTGCTCCTCCGGCGTCGTCCGGTACGGGTAAAAGCCAAGCGTCCTGATCCGCTTCTCGATCTCGGCGACCTCGGCGTCGTCGGACGCGGTCTCGTCCTTGCCGAAGATGCTCACCCGCCAGCTGCCGCCGGCCTGCTCGACGACCGGCACGAGGGCCTTGCCGGTGACGTCGCCGCCGAGGATGACCGCGTTGGCTCCGTAGGCCTTCCCCGCATTGAGGAACTTCATGAAGCAGCGTTCAGACCCGTGGATATCGCTCGCGAAGTAGATCGTGAACCTGGCCATCGGCAAGCTTTCTCCAGTGGCTTCGGCATCGCCGTGGTGGGGCTTTGCCGCCCGGCTTGAAGGAAACGATCAGTGATGGCCCGCAGAAACGTCAATAAGTGGCGGCACGAAATCGCCCGGCCTTGTTGTGTGCGTCACAACGTGGCGGTAGTCCGCAGCGCGAGCCACACCTCGGCCAGCGATTCGGTCGAGGCCAGCGAACGGCCGCTGATCTGCTCGAACCGGCGGATCCGGTACAGCAGCGTGTTCGGGTGTATGTGCAGCATCCGAGCGGCGCGCTCGGTCTGCCGGTCGTGCTCGAGCCACACCCTGACCGACTGGAGCAGGTCGCCGTCGTGTTCTGCGTCGTAGTCGATGACAGCCCCGAGGACATGACTCACCAGGGCGCGCAGGTCCTGAGCCTCGCTCGTGAGCCATCGCCCCGTCCGGTCGTCGCCGTAGCTCACCATCGCGCGTCCGGCATCGAGCGCCCGGGTGAGCGCCCAGCGGGCCTCGCGACGTGCGACGGCCAACGGCGTGGTGGGGGTGAAAGCCCGGCTCAGCCCGGCGGTCGAGCCCGGCGCGGCCGCGAGCACGGCCAGCGCGCGCTCCTCGTCATGGACAAGCACGACCAGCTCGTCGCGCTGGCGGAGTACCAGGTACGGCAGCGCCGCCTGGGCGAGCGCGTCGGCGACGCTATCGTCATCCTCGCCGTCACCGCCTGGCCGGACGATCGCGAGCCGGAACCTGCCGTCGACACCGAAGCCGGCGGCTGTGAGCCGCCGCGCCACCACTGCCTGGTCCAGGACGCCCTGCAGCATCTCGGCCAGGGTCTCGGCGCCCTCGCGGCGCAGCACCTCGCGCTCATGCGCCAGCATCGACAGCTGAAGCGACGCGACCGTCGCGATGTGCTGCACGACTGAGACGCCGGCGGGCGCGGCTGACCCGGACTCGATCGCGAGGATGTACCCGGCGGTGCCGCGTGGCCCGGGGACCGGCAGGACGTATCCGCCAGGGACGGTCGGCGGGCTGGTGGCGGTGCCGGGAATCAGGTCGGCGTACTGGGACGGCGGCACCTCCACGCCGTCAAGCAGCTTGGCCCGCTGAATGGTACAGGCATACAGCGAGTACCCGGACAGCCGTTCCAGCTGGGTGAAGATCTCCCTGGTGCTCATGGTCCCAGCCGCCAGCCACTGAACGGCGCCGAAGACCTGCAGCTGGGCGTTGAGGCGCTGCCTGGTATCACCCTGAACGGCCGCAGCGACTTCCTGTGAGATGGCCATGAAGGGCACCGGGATCGGAACCTCCACCACCGGGAAGCCCCGCGAGTCGGCCGCATCCAGGAAGGATCGCGTCAGCGCGGGCACGAAAAGCCCCTCCGAAAGCGCCAGGCAGGCGACCCCGGCGTCGTCGAG
>JASHXW010000196.1 GCA_030043395.1 Streptosporangiaceae bacterium | reverse complement strand
GCGTCACCTCGTCGGCGATCACCTCGAGCTTGACCCAGTCGGTGCCAAGCGCCTCCCTGGCGAGCTGCGCGGTGCGCACTGCCTCGGTGGCCGTGAAGCAGCCAGCCGTGTTCGGCAGCACCCGGATCCCGCGCTCGGCGAGCACGTCGAGCACCGAGCCGCGCGCCGACGGATCGACCCTGCGCATCGCCACGGTCGTCAGCTCGGTACCCGACGCCGACAGCGCGCGGCCGAGAACGTCCAGGCTGGGCGCGCCGCCGGTCCCCATGATCAGGCGCGAGCCGAACTTCTGCCCGGCGATTACCAGCGGGTCGTCGGTCATCGCCGGCAGCGGATCGCTCATCGTCAGCCTCCCTGGACCGCGGTCAGGATCTCGACCTCGTCGCCCACGGCGAGCATGGTGGACGGCCACGCCCCACGTCGAACCACCTCGCCATTGACGGCGACGGCCACTCCGGAGGCAGCCTTGGATATCAGCTCAACGGCTCCTGCCAATGACGTGCCGTCGGCTACCTGATGCCGTTCGCCGTTGATCACGATCTCCATCACAGTTCCTGTCGTCCGAAGCGCTGCGCGCTGAACGGTGCCGCGTAGCCGGCCATCGTGCCGCTCGCAAGGAAGTCCGCGATCAGGTCCGCCGTCACCGGCGCGAGCAGGACCCCGCTGCGGAAGTGACCTGTGGCAAGCGCCAGGCCTGGCAGCGCTGACGGGCCGATGACCGGCGCGTTGTCCGGCGTGCCCGGCCGCAGGCCGGCGACGGCCTCGGCCAGCTCAAGCTCGGTGATTCCCGGGACCAGGGCACGGGCATCGCGCAGCAGCTGCCAGACACCGCCGGCGGTGACCGTCGTGTCCGCTCCCATCTCCTCCTGAGTGGCGCCGATCACGAGCTCGCCGTCGTCCCTGGGCACCAGGTAGACCGAGCTTGCCTGCACGATGCCGCGGATGGTCCTGTTAGGCAGCGAGGGCGGCTGGCTGGCGGCCGCAGGCGCCGTGGCCGTCCGCAGCCGGACGATCTGGCCCTTCACCGGCCGGAGCGGGGGAGCCGCTGCCGCGGGCAGGCCGGCCAGGGCGGCAGAGGCCCAGCCCGCGCTCAGCACGACTTGCCCGGCGCTGGCCACCGTGCCATCGGCCAGTTCCGCGCCGCAGGCGCGGTCGTCGTCGGTGAGCAGCCGCGCAGCCCGCTCACGCAGGTGGACCACGCCGGCCCGCTGCGCGGCCGTCAGCAGGGCCGAGGTGAGCCGGCGCGGGTCTATCGAGGCATCGTCGGTGACCAGCAGGCCACCTGCGATCGCCGGGCCGAGCAGCGGCTCGGCGCGGCGGCACTCGCGTCCGGTCAGCCGGTTCGTCAGCACGCCGAACGACTCGCGGAGCTTGGCGTGCTCGTCGAGCATGGCCATGTCGTCGGCGTCGTAGGCGACGGCCAGCGTGCCGGACTGGCGGAAGCCGACCTGCGTCCCTGCCGCCTGTGACAGTTCGGCCGCGAAGCTTGGGTAGCGGCGGAGCGATCGCAGTCCGAGGTCGAACAGTTGCTGCTCGGCGTAGGCCGCCTCGGCGGCGGGTGTCAGCATCCCCGCGGCCGCGTACGACGCGCCGCGACCCGGGTCGGGGTCGGCGACGATGACGGACATGCCACGCTGGGCTGCGCGCCAGGCGATCGAGAGTCCGATGACGCCGCCGCCGATAACGACGATGTCGGCCGTCTGGCTGGCGCCAGCTCCCTTGCGGCCGCCGGACGGCGCCGCACCGAAGGCAGGGCTGCCTGCGGGTGCGGGCGTCTCTGCCGTTCCCATCGCGCTCCCTTCGCCGGCATGACCCGGATCAGGTTCTGCGGTCGGCGGCTCCCCAGCCACCCTCTCAGTCCGGTCTGCACCGGGCTCCCGCGCGTCTTCTTCCTAGCGTAGCCGGGCTGAAAAGGGACTTTGCCGGACCGCCGCCTGCTCGGGCCGTGCGGAGCGCCCGCTGGCTCGCGCGGCCATCCGGGTAGCATGCACCGAAATGCGGCGCTGCCGGCGGCGCGGCCGGAGTGAGGAGATCTGGTGGGAGTGGGGGGCGAGGTCACGCCGGATCGGGTCGTCGTGGTGGGCGGCGGGCTCGCGGGGCTGCGCACGGTAGAGGAGCTGCGCTCGCACGGTTACGCGGGCGCGGTCACCGTGATCGGGGCGGAGAGCCGGCCGCCTTATGACCGGCCGCCGCTGTCCAAGCAGCTCATGATGGGAGCCGTCGATGACACCTCGCTGCGGAGCGAGCTTGAGTCGCTGGGCGCGGAATTCCGGCTCGGCGAGCGAGCCGGGCGGCTGGACGACGGCATCGTGTACACCGATGTCGGTGAGTACCGCTTCGACCGGCTCGCGATAGCGACCGGCGCGAGGCCGATCGCGTTGCCGGGCCCTGGCAAGCAGTGGTTCCTGCGGACGGTCGACGATGCGCTCGCCCTGCGCGAGACGCTCGTGCCCGGCGCCAGGCTCGTCATCATCGGGGCAGGCTGGATCGGAGCCGAGCTTGCCACGGCCGCCGCGGCCCGCGGCTGCCAGGTGCAGGTGGTCGAGGCCGCGCAGGCGCCGGTCGCGGCAGCGGTCGGCCCTGAGATCGGGTCGCTCACCATCCCGTGGTACGCCGAGGCGGGGATCGAGCTGCTGCTCGGCCAGGTCGTCGAGTCAGTGCAGGACGGCGGACTGGCGCTGGCTGGCGGAGGCTGGCTGGCCGCCGACGAGATCGTCACCGCCGTGGGCGTCCGGCCGGAGGTCGGATGGCTGGATTCCTCCGGGGTCGAGCTGGAGAACGGGATCGTCGTCGACGAGCAGCTTCGTTCGACCGTTCCCGGCGTCTATGCCGTCGGGGACTGCGCGGCATTCTGGTCGGTGCGGTTCGGACGGCGGATGCGGACCGAGCACTGGGACGGCGCGCTGCGCGCGCCAACGGTCCTGGCGTCGAACCTCATCGGCGCAAGCGAGGCGTACGATCCGGTGCCGTATTTCTGGTCCGAGCAGTTCGGCCGGATGCTGCAGTACGTCGGGGATCACAAGATCGCCGACAGGCTGATCTGGCGCGGGGCGACCAGCGAGCCGCGCTGGGCGGCGTGCTGGCTGGCGGGGGAGCGGCTGACCGCCGTCCTCACCGTTAACCTGCCTAAGGACCTGACGCAGGGTCGCCGGCTGATCGAGTCGGCAGTTGCGGTGGACGCCGACCGAGTCGCCGATCCAACGGTGCCGCTCAGGGACGCGGTGCTGACGGCCTGACGGCGGCTCCTTGACCCGCCACCACCCGACCAGGGCCTGGCACGGGGTGCACCTTGTCACGCGCCCGCGCTGTGAGCATGCCGTGACCTGCCCATGAGTCCGCCATGGGAACTTGATGAACCAGTGTGTCGCGCGTTTGGCGGCTAGGACGGACGGGGAAAGGATCTCGTCGTGGCACAGATTGACCCCCCGTCCGACGCCATAGTCGGCGATTGGTTGTCCATTCCAGAGGTTGCCGAGCGGCTCAGCATGCCCGTGAACCGGGTCAAGCAGCTACTTCGGGACCGCAAGCTCCTCGGCGTGCAGCGGCCGGGCGGAGCCTTCGGCGTACCTGCTGCGTTTCTCGACGGCAGCCAGGTTGTCCGTGGCCTGCACGGCACGCTGACCCTGCTTTTCGACTGCGGGTTCAGCGACGTGGAGGCAATGCGCTGGCTGTTTACCGCCGATGACTCGCTGCCTGGCAGCCCGATCGAGGCGATCGCGGCGCACCGGTGCAGCGAGGTGAACCGGCGGGCCCAGGCCCTGGCCTTCTGACCAGGACTCCTGCGGCACTGGCATGATGGCCGCGTGCGTACCGACGACCGGACGGCCCGCGGCGAGGAGTTGCGTGCCCGGCTAGAGGACGCGCGGCTGTACCTGTGCACGGATGCGCGTGAACGGCAGGGCGACCTGCCGGAGTTCCTTGACGCCGTTCTGGCATCGGGCGTCGACATCGTGCAGCTCAGGCAGAAGGGACTCGAGGCGGCGCAGGAGCTGGCGTTCCTCGATGTCTTCCGAGCGGCCTGCGACAGGCACGGGGCACTGCTGGCCGTCAACGACCGGGCTGACATTGCCTTTGCCGCCGGAGCCGACGTCCTGCACGTCGGCCAAGATGACCTGGCCCCCGCGGTGGCCAGGCAGATCATCGGTCCCGAGCCGATCGTCGGCCTGTCTTCGCACTCGCCAGAGCAGGCCGCCGCGGCGGCGCAGAACCCGGACATCGACTACTTCTGCGCTGGCCCGGTCTGGCCGACGCCGACCAAGCCAGGCCGCCCGGCTCCGGGCCTCGGGCTGATTCGCCATGTCGCAGCTCTGCTGACCTCCAGGCCCTGGTTCGCGATCGGCGGCATCGACCAGGTCACCATCGAGGACGTACTGAACGCGGGCGCCGGCCGGGTAGTCGTCGTCCGCGCGATCACCGAGGCGGACGACCCCGGTTCTGCCGCGGCTCAGCTCGCGGCGCGGCTGCGCGCCGTCCGCTGAGCAGCAAATTGTGCGGCACTTGGTGATGGTTCCTGCGATCATTCGGCCATGGCTGGGCAGGACACGGCAGGTCAGGACATGGCAGGTCAGGACATCGCAGCTCAGGACATGGCAGGGCGGGAGATGGCTCGGCACGAGCAGGCGGTCGGCGGCCTGCTGGCCGAATTCCAGGTCCGGCCTGGGCGGCCGGAAGATGCGCGCGGCATGGCCATCCTGACTGCGGCCGTCGCCGAGGAGCGCGACGGCATCGCGACTGAGCCGCCTGTCGACATCGAGGCTCGTGCCGCAAGGTACGTGGACAGCATGGCCGAGACGGTCGTGGCCGTCGCCGGAGATCAGCTCGTCGGCATGATCCACGTGCACGGCAGCCGGCACGGCTTTGGTGACATCGGCATGCTCGTCGACCGGGACTGGCGGGGGAAGGGCGTCGGATCGGCGCTACTTCACTCGGCGATCGACCTGGCACGCAGGCGCGGGCTACACAAGCTCTGCCTGGAGGTATTCCCCCACAACGCAGCGGGGATCGCCCTGTATCGCAAGTGCGGGTTCGTCGATGAAGGAGTTCGCGTCAGGCAATACCGCCGGGCTAGCGGCGAGCTGTGGGACTCGATCATGATGGGCCTGCCGCTGTAAAAGCTGGCGGCCAGGATCTCGTGGACCTGGTCGGCAGAAATGCCGACCAGGTCTTCCAGATCATGAACCAGGCGCGCCGATGTCGGGCGCCTGGCGCTTGCCGAACACCTCGCGCAGCGCACTGAGCGCGGCGAGCTCGCCGCACCGGCCATGCACGCCGGGGCCAGGCGCAGTGGACGCGGAGCACAGGTAGACGCCGCGAAGCGGCGTCCGGTAGGGGTTCCAGCGCGGCACGGGCCGCGCGGCTATCTGCCTGAGCGTCTGCAGGCCCGAGCCGATGTCACCGCCGACGTAGTTCGGATTGTGCGCCTCCTCTTGCGCGGCGGTGCGCACGTGACGGGCAAGCACGAGATCACGAAAGCCCGGTGCGAACCGCTCGATCTGCGCCTGGATGCCGTCCGTCATGTCCGTGGCGGACCCCGAGGGCACGTGGGTGTAGGTCCACAGCGTGTGCCCGCCCGCCGGGGCCCTGGTCTGATCGACGACGCCCGGCTGGACGACAAGCACGTACGGCGACGCCGGATGGCGCCCGGCCGCCACGTCGGCCTCGCTCGCGGCGAGCTCCTCGATCGTCCCGCCCAGATGCAGCGTGCCCGCTCGGCGGGCATCCTGGTTGGCCCACGGGACCGGGCCGGACAGCGCGAAGTCCACCTTGCAGACCCCGGCCCCGTACCGGAACCTGCTCAGCGCGTCCCGGTAGCGGGCCGGCAGCGACGGGCCCGCCATCTCCAGCAGCGCGCGAGGCGTGACGTCCAGCAGAACTGCCCTGGCGGGCGGCAAGTCGGCCAGTGACTTGACCCACTGCCCCGTCACGACCTGGCCGCCCGCCGCGCAGACGGCAGCTGCCATGGCATCGGTGATCTGCTGGCTGCCGCCGACCACCATGGGCCAGCCAGCGCTGTGGGCGAGCTCGGTGAGCAGCAAGCCCACTCCGGCCGTCGGCCTGCGCGTGAGCGGCATCATGGCGTGCGCTGCGACGCCGCCAAGCAGCGCTTTCGCCTGCACCGTGTGAAACCTGCGTGCGACGGCCACGGCCGAGCGCAGCCCGCTGGCCGTGAAGGACGCTAGCGCGCCAGACGGCCTGGGCGGGGTGCGCATCGAGGACAGCACGGTCGCGACCAGGTCATCGCTGCCGCGGACGAGTGGGCCAAGCAGCCGCATGTAGGCGGCGCCGTCGGCGCCGAGCCCATCGGCTGTCTGGTGCAGTGAGCGGAATGCAATTGCGGCCTGGCCGTGGTCGAGCGGGTGCGCGAATGCCACGTCGGGGCTCGCAAGCTGGACGCCTCTTCGTGCCAGGCCGAAGCGCCGGAAGAACGGCGAGGCGACCGCCAGTGGGTGCGCGGCAGAGCACAGGTCGTGCCGGTAGCCGGGCAGCGTCAGTTCCTGCGTCCGGCAGCCGCCGCCAGGCACGTCGGCGCCCTCGATCACGAGCACGGTCAGTCCAGCCGCCGACAAGGTAACGGCTGCGGCCAGGCCGTTGGGGCCGCTTCCCACCACGATCGCGTCAGGATCACCGTGCATCGCGGATCCGCTCATGCCCGGTGAGTCGCCATCGCTCAGTCCGCGCGCGAGGTTGCCGCTACG
>JASHXW010000195.1 GCA_030043395.1 Streptosporangiaceae bacterium | reverse complement strand
TGCGCCGCGCACCATGGCCGCGGTGTCGCTGGCTGACCGTAGGCTGGAATGGTGACCAGGGCAGCGGTAACCAAGGCTGGGCAGGCGAAGGCAGTGTCCCCGAAGGCGGTTCGGTCCAGGGCAGTGCCGTCCAAGGCCGGGCCCCCGAAGGCCGCACCGCCGAAGGCGGACACGGCAACGGTCCGCCGGGCACGGCGGATCAACAGGGAACTTGCCGAGATCTACCCGGACGCGCACTGCGAGCTCGACTTCACCTCGCCGCTTGAGCTCCTGATCGCGACGATCTTGTCTGCCCAATGCACCGATAAGCGGGTCAACCAGGTCACTCCCGTGCTGTTCGCGAGGTATCGCTCGGCTGCCGACTACGCGGCTGCGGACCGGGAGGACATCGAGAAGATCATCATGTCCACCGGGTTCTTCCGTGCCAAGACCACGAGCATCATCGGTCTCGGCCAAGCGCTGTGCGAGCGCTTTAGCGGCGAGGTGCCGCGCAAGCTGGTTGATCTCGTCACGCTGCCGGGGGTCGGCAGGAAGACGGCCAACGTGGTGCTCGGCAACGCGTTCGGCGTCCCCGGTATCACGGTCGACACTCACTTCGGGCGGCTGGCCCGCAGGTTCGGCTGGAGCCAGTCCGACGACCCGGTGAAGGTCGAGCAGGAAGTCGGTGCGTTGTTCCCCAAGTCGGAGTGGACGATGTTGTCGCACCGGCTGATCTGGCACGGGCGCCGGGTTTGCCACGCTCGTCGGCCGGCCTGCGGGGCGTGCGGGCTCGCAGCCCTCTGCCCGGCATACGGCACGGGCCCAACCGACCCGGTCGTAGCCGCGCGGCTCGTGAAGACTGGCCCCTTCTCATGACGGCTGCGAACAGCCAGCCGCAGCACGCTGATATGTCCGATGCTGCCAGTCCTGTCGGCGGCGCTGGCTCGCCCAGCCAGCCGGCAGGCAGGCTCGGTACCGATGCTCCGGGCCCGGCTAAGGACGCTGGCGAACCCGGCGAGGCGCCGGCCTGGCTTAGCGACCTCGCGGAATCGGCTGGCGAGATGGACGTCCCACTGGGGCTCAGGCCACCGCCCGGCGGCGGGCGGCCATCGGCGATCCTGATCCTGTTCGGCACCGGCACGCACGGCCCCGACGTCCTGCTCGTCCAGCGCAGTCAGACGCTGCGGCGGCACGCGGGCCAGCCGGCCTTCCCCGGGGGCGTGATCGATGCCGACGACGACGGGCCAGCCAGCGCTGCGCTGCGGGAGGCCGCCGAGGAGGCACACGTCGATCCAGCCGGGGTGCAGGTCGTCCGGGTGCTGCCCGACCTGTACATCTCCCGCAGTGGTTACCAGGTCTCCCCGGTGATCGCCTGGTGGCGCTACCCAGCGCCGGTCACCCCTGGGGATCCCGCCGAAGTGGAGGCAGTCGCCAGAGTTCCCATGGCCGACCTCGCCAACCCGGCCAACCGGATGACGATCAGGTACCCCGGCGGCACGGCAGGGCCGGCGTTCCAGGCTGGAGCCATGCTGATCTGGGGATTCACAGCATTCGTCCTTGACCGGCTGCTGGCGCTGGGCGGCTGGGAGCTACCGTGGGACAGCGACCGCCTAGTGGACCTGCCAGCTGGCGCGGTCCTCACTGGCGTGGACGGTCCCCGCTGAGCCGGCGAGCCGCCAGGCCAAGCCCGACCTGTACCATGCCATCCTTCGTTCCCCCGTGCGCGAAGCGCAGATACGGTTAATAACTGTGCCCGGTGACTTGCTCGACTTGGTCCTGCTGGTACTGGCGGCCGCTTTCGCCGTGGCCGGCTACCGGCAGGGCTTCATCATCGGGATCTTCAGCTTCCTTGGCTTCGCCAGCGGGGCGATCATCGGCGTGTACTTCGCGCCGGCCCTTGCCAGGGCGCTGACGCAGCGTCAGGACACGCAGGCCGTCATCGCGCTGGTATGCGTCTTCTTCGCGGCGGTGGCCGGCATGATGATCACCTCCGGACTCGGGGTGCTGCTTCGCTCCCGGGTCAGGCGCCGGCCGGCCTCGGTGCTTGACTCAATCGGCGGCGCGATCGTGAACGTGGTCGCGGTGCTGCTGCTTGCCTGGATCGTCGGTTCCCTCGTGGCCTATGCACCGGAGTTTCCGGCGCTGTCGCGCCAGGTCAACAACTCGATCCTGCTGCGCGCCGTCGACCGGGTGATACCGCAGGACGCCAGGCCAGAGTTCACCGCGCTGCGGCGGCTGCTGACCACCGAGCCATACGCGCAGGTGTTCGGTGCGCTCGGCGCCGAGACCGCGCTGAACGTGGGGAAGCCTGACCAGGCCGTGCTGACTTCGCCGGGGCTGATACGCGACGAGAACAGCATCGTGAAGATCGAGGGCGTCGCCCCGAGCTGTTCCCGGACGATCGAGGGAAGCGGGTTCGTGATCGGGCCTGATCATGTGGTCACCAACGCGCACGTGGTTGCCGGGGTCACGAACGGGCCAGACGTCTACACCAGGTCCAACTCGCAGTTCCCAGCGCGCGTAGTTCTCTTCGACCCCAAGCGTGACATCGCCGTTCTCTATGTCCCCGGCTTGACCCTGCCAGCCCTGCACCTGGCCAGGTCAGCGCCCTTCGACGGCAACGCGATCGTCGCCGGGTACCCGCTGGACGGCTCGTTCACGGTCGATCCCGCGCGGGTCGGGCGCGCCGAGCTCGCCAACGGCCCTGACATCTACGACACAGCCAACGTCCTTCGCTGGATCTATCCGATCCGGGCGCTGGTCCGGCCAGGTAACTCGGGCGGGCCGCTCGTCGCCCCGAGCGGGAAGGTCTACGGGATGGTGTTCGCGGCCGCCCTGGACGTCCCGACCACGGGTTATGCCCTGACCAGCCATGAGATCGCCTCGGACATCAGGCTGGGCATGCACCGGTCGGCCCTGGTCTCGACCCAGGCCTGCCAGTAAGCGGCCTGGCCTGCCCAAGATCGTCAGGCCACGATCCGCAGGCGCAGATCCCCTTCCGCGATGGACGCCAGGCCGCCATTCTCGATCTTGCTAGCGAGGGCGGAAGCGGCCCGGCCAGTTCCAGCGAGGTCCAGATCAGGCGGCATGTCGCCAGTCGGCAGGCCGACCGCCTCGGCACCGCGCCGTAGCAGGGCGACGGCGCCCCGGCTGTTCCCGCGCCTGGCATGGGTCAGCCCGACCGCGATCTGAGCCAGCCCTTTCCACGCGGCGCGCTGGTCTGCTGGGGCCGCTTTCCACATCGCCTCGAGTACTTCGTGTGCATGAAAGGGCCGCCCGGCATCGATGAGCCGTTGCGCGGTCAGGACAGCCTGCGCTGGAGTCAGGTCCAGGTTGTCGGGCATCACCGGCTCGCCGGCGGCGTCGTGGTCAAGCGGCCGGCCAAGCCCGTCTCTCGGCCTGGCGTTCTTCGGCCGCCCCTGCGGATCCCGGTCCCGCGCATCCCGGTCCCGGCCGGCGGCCGGCGCGCTCACCGCTCTGGCTCTGGATCGGCCAGCCAGGCCCGCAGCTCCGAATCGAACCTGTCGGGCAACTCCTCGTGCGGGAAGTGACCAGCCCCGTCGATCAGCCGCCATCGGTACGGCGCGTCGACGTAGGCGCCCGAGCCGCGCGCGGCACT
>JASHXW010000194.1 GCA_030043395.1 Streptosporangiaceae bacterium | reverse complement strand
AGGACTTCCTCGACGAACGCTGCCGGCGTCACCGACCCGTCCCTGACCGCGTCTGCGGCCCAGGGCTCGCTGAGTACGATCTGCAGCCCGTTGCCTAGCAGGTTCGTCGTCGTCTCGAAGCCGGCGACGAGCAGCAGCGTCAGGTTGTGCAGAAGCTCGGCGTCGGTCAAGCGGCCGTCGTCGGCTGCGCTGATCGCCAGCAGGTCGCTGAGCAGGTCGTCGCGCGGCTCTGCTCGCCGCTTGGCGGCTAGCTCGGTGAAGTAGCCGAGTAGCTCGCCAGCCGCCGCGTCGATCGCGGGCAGTTCATTGGTGTCGCTGAATTCGAAGATCCCGGCGAGGTTTCGCGCGACCGGCCTGAATCCCTCGCGGTCGGCCTCCGGAATTCCGATCAGCTCGCAGATCACGGTGACCGGCAGCAGGTACGCGAAGTCATGCATGAACTCGACGGGCGAACCGTCGGCACCACGATCAGCGATGCCGTCGAGTAGCTCGTCAGCCATGGCGATGATGGCGGGCTCCATCCCGGCGATGCGGCGGGCGGTGAATGCCCGGGCGATAAGGCTCCTGATCCGGGGATGCCGCGGCGCGTTCAGGTTCAAGATCCAGTCGCTTGCCTGCTCGAAGACCGGGTGCTCGCGCCAGCCGGGGAAGCCGTTCTGGAAGTCCTCCTGGTCGGAGACGCGGAAACCAGGGTCGCGGAGCACGGTGTTGATGGCGTCGTAGCCGACCACGATGACATCGCCTGGCCCTAGCTCGACCACCTCACCCATCTCGTGCAGCCTGGCGTAGAGCGGGTAGGGGTCCGCCTTGCCCGCAGGCTTGCCGAGCTCAGTGAGAATCTGGATCGCGTCCACTTTGCTACTCCGTCCGAGATCCACGGCCATTAGCTCCGACTCGGACGGTAAGTACTATCGCGTCTGCCTGTCAAGCTATATCGCGTTGCCTCCCGGCATCGGCGTCAGCGTCGCCGGCTGGCGGCGGCATGGAGGGCGCGGCCACCGGAAGCCGGACGGCGCGCTGGTCAGGCAGGCTTGAAGCTGGTCACGAGGCCCCGCCAGGTGGTGCGGTAGACGGATGGCCACCGTGCGGACGGCCCGTAAAGCTCTATGGCGTAGGCGAGCTTGCCAGGATCGACGATGAAGCCGCGATCCAGGTATCGCAGCTGCGTGCCATCGTGGACCTGCGTAAACGCCCAGTCGGCGGCGTTGTAGCTCCGGTAGGTGACCGAGCGGATGAGGATCTGGTGATAGGTCGGATAGAGCGCGGCATCGGCTCGTGCCTGCTGGCGCCAGTCGGTCAGCGCGTCGGGCTTGGGGTGGGCAGTCCAGGCAACGACGACGACGAAGCCCTTGACCGGACCCGTGAATTCCGTCCCGCTGCTGTTGCTCCTGATCGCTGACCAGCCCGGGGGGATCCTGATCGAGAAGCGCCCCGGCTGGTGGTACGTCTTCCAGTCCGCATATGCAGCGGAGCGGGATCCCTGGTTCGGATGGGCCGGAGCGGAGCCGCCACGCCCGGCTGAGGGCTTCGAGCCTGGATGAAGCACCAGGATGATCGCGCCCGCAGCGATGACCGCTCCAGCAAGGGCTGCGCCTGCAAGCAGCCTGCCGGAGGATCGCCGGCGGGTTGCGCGCCGCGGAGCTTGTGGCGGTCCGGCCGGCGGGACCGGGGCCGGATCGTGGACCGGACCGGGGGCCGCACCGGTGGCCGGGTCCCCGGCGGACCAGTCCCGCGGCTCGCCGGGGAACGGCAGCCCGTCCGCAGGTGTCTCCGCGTACCACGCTGCAGGTGCCGACGGGGGCACGATGGCTGCGAGCTCGGTCGGCATGTGAGCCTGAGCGAACCTGGAGTCGTCATACCGGCCTAGCCCGAAAGCGCCTCGAAGCGCATCGCTGAAATCGCCGCAGGTGGCGTAGCGATCCGCTGGCGACTTGGCCAGCGCCCGGCCGAGCACCTCATCTGCCTGCGCAGGCAACCGGGGACATAGCGCGCTGGCCCGGGGCGGAGGCGCCGACTGGTGTGCCAGCATCACCGCCATCGCGTGGTCGCGGCTGAACGGCGGCTCGCCGCAGAGCATCTCGAACGCCGTGCAGGCGAGCGCGTACTGATCTGCCTGGCCGTCCACCTCGTTTCCCCTGACCTGCTCGGGAGAGGCATAGTCGACTGTCCCGAGGAACAGCCCGGTCGCCGTGAGCCCGACCGAGGTGACCGCGGTCTTGCTGAGACCGAAATCGGATAGGTAGACGTGATCAGGCCGGCCGGGCCTGGCATCAAGCAGGATGTTCGCTGGCTTCACGTCGCGGTGCACCAGGCCGGCCCCGTGTGCGGCGTCCAGCGCGGATGCGACCGGCGAGATGATCGACGCCACCCGATCAGGGTCGAGTGGCCCTTCGCGGAACAGCAGCGAGCGCAAGTCGCCGCCCCGCACGTACCGCATGGCGATGAACAGCGCGCCGTCGGCGTCGCCCGCCTCGAAGACCGGGATGATGTGCGGGTCATCGACGGCTGCCGCCGCCCTGGACTCCCTGACGAACCGCCGCCTGAACGCCTCGTCCGCGGCAAGCGCGGGCGCCAGGATCTTGAGTGCGACCTGCCGGTCGAGCTTCTCGTCTCGTGCCCGGAACACCACGGCCATCCCGCCGTGGCCGATCTGCTCTTCCAGGAGGTATCCGCCCACCCAGGCACCGGCCGAGTACGAACTCGCCGCGAGCAGGTGATCCTCGCTCATCCGACCTCCACCGCTTCCGTCGCTACCCGATCCTCTTCATCGGTCAGCCGCGACGCAAGCGGGAAGCCTGATCATCTGGGGCGAATTGGCAACGAGCACCGCGGTCA
This sequence comes from Streptosporangiaceae bacterium, assembly GCA_030043395.1. The sequence continues at coordinate 5,031 of JASHXW010000194.1, read as the reverse complement.
CGCCGGCGGCCGCACCTGCGTTATCCAGTAGGCGATCTTGCCTTTCACGTCCAGGAGCGCGACGACGTCCAGCCCGTCGGCCTGCGCGTTGAGGTAGGTCTTGAATACGGCGGAAGTGCCGGCCGGAAGCCCAACCCGCTCCGCTGGGCCGAAGTGGGCTGCGCCCGCCGCAGCCCGGCGCACGAACAACCCTTCGCCAGCGCTCAGGTACCAGTCCACCCACAGGCGGCCTTTCGGGTCAGCCGTGACAGTGGTCCCGATGACGTCAAGCTCCTTGGCCACGGTGGTGACCGACTTGGAGCCGATCCTGTTCACCAGCACCGCGTTGGTAGTCCGCAGGTGACTGAGGTAGCTCGTGTACACGCCGGGCCTGCCGCCGCCCAGGCCGGTCGCAGGCACTCGCTGGCCAACAGGCAAGACGCCGCTGGCGTCGGACCGCGGCAGCCGCACCGCCTTGCCGACACGACGCCCGGCCGCTGAGAGCTGCTGAGCGTAGATGCCGGAATGGCCGGGAATGAGGGACTCGTAGGCCAGCCAGGTCGCGCCGGTTCGCGAGTCAACGCCGATGCCAGGCTCGTAGACGCAGCACTTGGCGAAGGCGATCTTTGCCTTGGCGCTGCCGAAGTGCGTCACCTGGAATCCGTTGCTGATCACGAAGGCGACCCAGGGCCGGCCGTTGCTCCCGGTCGCCGCGGAGACGCTATCGCCAAAGTACGAGGGCGCTCGCGTGACGCCCACGGCGGAGTCCCAGGATCCGCCGCTGGCCGGTCGCTTGGCGACGTAGGTGCCCGGGACAGCAGTGGACGTGCAGTCCGAGGTCCCGTTCCAGAACGCGTAGATGCTGCCTGGGGTCGTCGTGGCGTCAGGGTAGGTGCCTGAGCAGTAAGTCCCGCCGATCTGAGCCGGCGGCTCGACGGTGCCGTCCGGCCGGACCGCGGTGTCCCACGCATGGAACTTCCCCATCGCGCCGTCGGTCCAGATGATGTGCAGGACGCCGTCCTTGCCGCGCGCCAGCCCGACGTCGGCGATGTCGGTGAAGTTGTCCGCAGTGACGCGGGTCCACTTGGCGGGCGACCCTGAGGGCAGGACCGGCCGGGCATCGGCGGCTGGCGAGCCGCCGGCAGTGAGGAGTGCCACCGCGGCTGCAGCCGCGGTCAGAGCGGACGGCAAGGGACGAGGCAGGCGCAGGCTCATGGCAGCAAGGTAATGGTGGCCAGGCCCGAAATCATCGCTCGCAAGATGAACATTCGATGCAGGACCGGGCACTCCCGGAGCAGGCAGCACGGGGCCTTCGAGCGTTCCTGCGGGAGGCTTGCGAGCCGGGCCCCGCGACTGCTAAGAAGACTCATTATTTACTTTTCATTCCGGTTCGGGATGGATAGCCCTTCCAGCAGGGAGCAGCACGTGGGCAGGCGCAGATTGTCAAGGAGCCGCCTGCTGGCGGCTAGCCCGGTTCTTGCCCTCGCAGTGCTGCTGGGCCTGTGGTCAGCACCCTCGGCCAGCGCGGATTCCGGCGGGCATACCGGGCGATGGCGGGTCGTCGCGAAGGTCGGCCCGGCGGACGGCGTCACGTATCCGGATTTCTTTGCAACTTCGGGCCCAGACAATGCATGGTCGTGGTGGCGCGGATGCGCGCCATGCGCCGCAACCGACGAGCATTACTACACTCTGCTCCGACGCTGGAATGGAACTCGCTGGCTCTCGATGAGCGTTCCTGCCGCGACAAGGGGAATCGCCGGCTTGTCCGTGAGTTCGGCGGACAACGCGTGGATCTTCGCCGTCAGTACTCACCGGGGACATCCTGCCGAAGATCACGTCCTTATCTGGAATGGGAAGTCATGGCGCTACCAGAAGATTCCAGACTGGGTCATCGGGTTCAGCAGGGCAGGTTTCTACTATGTCTACCCGGTAGTTTTCGGGCCCGATGATGTATGGGCGTTCAGTGTCGGAGCATATGCGTCTCATTACAACGGGCGCACGTGGGCCAAGATCAAGATGCCGTACACGGCTGGCAGCGTGATCAGTCCCGTATCGGCGAACGACATCTGGGCGATGGACTATTCGCCGACGGGCAGCCAGGGCCTGATGCACTGGAACGGCGTGTCATGGCAGCGTCTGTCCATACCGAAGGCGTCGCATATCCCGGCGAAGTCGACCGAGTACGTCAGCGATCTCCTGGCTACCGGGCCGCGCAGCGTCTGGCTGGTCAGGGACATTGAGACCGGGGAGCAAGGAGCCCGGAGCCTGTACCTGATGCACTGGGATGGCAGCATCTGGCAGCACGTCAGATTCGCTTACCGAACCAGCTTCGTCGACCAGACTGCTCGCGACGGCGCCGGCGGGCTCTGGATGGCAGCAAATGGCCCTGCTCCCGCCTACCGCTGGTACTTCGTCCACCTGCAAGAAGACGGTACGTGGACGAGGCAGGTAGTTCCGGCCGGATCGCAGATCAGCAACCTGCTGGTTCAGCCATCCTTGTTGTGGGTTCCTGGCACGCAGTCGCTGTGGGCTGTCGGCAACTTCGTTCCGCCGAAACACAACGAAGCACGCAGAGGCGCGATCTTCAGGTTCGGTGCTTAAGGTCAGTAACGCGACAACGAGCGAACCACGATGCTCGCCCAGGCGACATTCAGATATGCACGATAGGGCACGTCAGTGTTCTCGTGATGCCGGGAACTCCCTGGATCTGCGCCACGACGAGCCGGCCAAGGTCGTCGACGTTATCCGCCTCGGCTCGGACAATAACGTCATAAGGCCCGGTTACATCGTCAGCCTGGGTGACGCCGGTGATATTCCCGATTGCCGCAGCCACATCGGCGGCCTTCCCGACTTCAGTCTGGACGAGGATATAAGCCTGGACCATGTTGCCCTCCGGTATCGCACTGGAGTGGTCAGTGTGAGCGCAACGCTACCGTAGGCGGCATCCGCGAGCGTAGCGGACTGGTCCGGCTAGCAAGTCGCGGCAGGTGGGAGGCTCTTATCACTATCGCGGATTTCGGGGAGTTCGGCCTGATCGCCGCCATTGCCGAAAGGCTGCCGGCCGGCGAGGACGTGATTCTCGGGCCTGGCGATGACGCCGCGGTGCTCAGCGCGGCCGACCGCCGTGTCGTCGCTAGCACCGACATGATGATCGAAGGCCGCCATTTCCGCAGGGAGTGGTCTGGGCCGGCCGATATAGGGCACAAGCTAGCCGCGCGGAATCTTGCCGACGTCGCCGCGATGGGTGCGCGGCCGACGGGCTTGCTCGTCGCCTTCGCCGGACCAGGCACCCTGGAGATGGACTGGCTACTTGAGCTTGTGAGCGGGATCGCGGACGAGTGCTCCCGCGCCGGGGCAGCCGTCGTCGGCGGCGACACCAGCAGCTCGGACGCCATCGTTCTCGCCGCCACGGCTCTCGGTGACCTGGGCGGCAGCGAGCCGATCACCAGGGCCGGAGCCAGGCCGGCAGACGTCGTCGCGATAGCGGGCACGCTCGGCAGCGCAGCCGCGGGGCTGGCCTTGCTCACAGCCGGACTCGACCGGCGCCTGGCCGGTGAGCGCAACGACGAGCACGCGATTGCCAACGCCGAACTTGCCGCTCTCATCGCCGCGCATCGGCGGCCGCATCCGCCGTACTCGCTGGGGCCGCAGGCCGCCGATCTCGGCGCTACGTCGATGATCGACGTCAGCGACGGGCTGGTGGCTGATCTCGGCCATGTGGCGCAGGCCAGCGGAGTGCTGATCGACCTGGACTCCAGGTTGCTCAGCACCGAGCCGCTGTCCCATGTCAGCGCCCTCGAGCAGGCTGCGGCTGTGCTGGCTGCCCCCGCTGTGCTGGCTGCCCCGGGTGTGCTGGCTGCCCGGGATTCGTCAGGCGGCATGGCCGCATGGATGCAGTGGGTGCTGACCGGCGGCGACGACCACGCCCTGGCGGCGACATTCCCCGCCGACGTTGATTTGCCGCAGCAATGGACAATAGTTGGCAAGGTAAGCGAAGGCCGCGGCGTGGCAATTGATGGTCGCATCTGGAATGATGCGGGCGGCTGGGATCACTTTAGGGCTTAGCGAATCCCATATTCTGGTCAAATTCATCAACCGCCGATACTGGCATATCAGATGCTTGATATAACCGCACTCATGCCGTGGTATCGGCTTGCAAGCCGCACTGAATTTCCGGTGCAGCGACCGGGTGGCCGACTTGGGCGTGGCGCCCGGTCTCGCGGCAATACACCGGGTTCGCCATCCAGGAAGGCCGCGCACACTGAGTTCGCGTGGGCGCTGGTGGACGCTCTTTTCGCGCCGTGGGCGGCAGTGAGCTCCGGGATCGTCATCGCGGCCGCGCTCACGCTGCTGGCCCCCCAGGCCACTCTGGCGTTTCCACGGTCCACGAGCGCCTGCCGCGGCGCCGACTGCTTGCCGGCCACCGCGCGACATTCACGACCACTAACAGGGCGGGTCATCGACCTACGCGCGCTCGGCACGCACGACATCGACGGCAAAGTGTCACCAATTGCCGTGCAGTATCAGCTGCTCGTGCCGCCGCGCCATAACAACTTCATGGCCGTCATCTTGATCTCCGGGCGCCGGTCGCTCGGCACGTGGAACTTGCGATTCGAGCTGCCCGGTGCGCATATCGGCTCGGTCATGTGGGCCAGCTGGACGCATGAAGGACCCTCTGGAGTCGTCATGCAGAGCACGCCCCTGCCGTGGCCTAGGTCCAGCGCCAACCAGGCAAGGATCGTGATCTCCGGCACCGGCGTGCCCCGGTGGCCACGGCATTGCGTCATCGACGATGTGCGCTGCAGCTTCCAGGCCCTGACCCTACCGGGGCACGACGGCAGCGGTTAGCTGGCCAGCTCGAGGAGCCGCCTAACCTTGGGTGACATGAACGAAACTCCGCCCCTTGTGCTGACCATCGCGGGCTCGGACTCCGGCGGGGGTGCGGGGATCCAGGCCGACCTGAAGACGATGCTCGCGCTCGGCGTGCACGGCATGAGCGTGGTGTGCGCGGTCACGGCCCAGAATTCCGTAGGGGTGCAGGGCTACTGGGAG
>JASHXW010000193.1 GCA_030043395.1 Streptosporangiaceae bacterium | reverse complement strand
CCAGGCGAACCTTTCCTCGACAAGGACTGCCGCTCGTTCGTCCTCCGGGCGCGTGTCGGGGAGCGAGATCCCCGAGAACAGGACGAAGTCAAGCCCGGGGTCGTCGGCGGCTGCGTCTAGCGCGTGGTCCACCGGTGTGAGCGCTGAGGTGCGCTGGTTGGCCAGGAAGTAGCCGGTCGCGTCGAGCGGGTTCTTCGGCTGCGCGAAGGCCGGCAGGTGCGCCGAGATCGCCTCGCAGGTCCGCGGTGCGAACGCCGGGATCTCGATTCCCTCGCCTCCAGCCAGGTCCGCGATGATGTCGCAGGCGCCGCCGGACGAAGTCAGCACGCCCATCCGCCGCCCGCGCGGCGCATTGCCGTACCCGAGCACCGACCCAGTGCTGAGCAGTTCCTCGAGGCTCGCGACGCGGATCACATTGAGCTGGCGCAGGGCAGCGTCGACTACGGCGTCGTTCCCGGCCACCGCGCCCGTGTGCGCCATGGCTGATTCGCTGCCGGCCTGACTTGAGCCAGCCTTCATGACGACGATCGGCTTGCCCGCCTGGTCGGCGTGCAGCGCGGCAAGCGCGAACCGATCCGGCTCGCCGATCTCTTCGAGGAACATGCAGATCACGCGCGTGTGCTCGTCGGCAATCAGGTACTCCAGCACGTCAGTGGCGGTGACCATGGCTTCGTTGCCGAGGGTGGCCAGTGTGCTCACGCCGATCGCCCGTGCTCGGGCGAAAGCGAGCACGGCGCTGGCCAGCGCGCCGCTCTGCAGCGCGATGCCGACGGGTCCGGCGGTGAGCGGCAGGGGCACGGTGAGGGCGAACGGACCAGCGTGCGCATGCGCGTTCAGGAATCCGAGGCAGTTTGGCCCGAGCAGCGTGATGCCGTGCGCCGCGGCGCGATCAGCCAGCCGCCGCTGTTGTGCCTGCCCCGTGTCGCCGACCTCCCGGTACCCGGACGCGAGCACGACGGCTCCGCGCACGCCAGCCGCGGCGGCGTCGTCCAGTACCTCTTCGACGGCCTCGGCTGGCACCATGACGAACGCCAGGTCGACCGGCTCAGCCAGGTCGCGCAGGCTCCGTGCGGCTGGCCGGCCGAAGACGCGCTCGTGCGAGCGGTGGACGGGCACCAGCGGGCCGGCGAACCCGGTCGCGCCGGCCGCCGCCAGGACGAACCGGGCCCAGCCAGAGGTGTCCGAGGCCCCGACGACGGCGATGCTGCGAGGCGCGAAGAACTCGGCCAGCCGTTCCGGGCTGACCAGCGATGCCGGCTCAGCTACGGGCATCGGCGGTTCGCGGCTCTTTCGGCAGGCCGAGCGCTCGCTCGCCGATGATGCCGCGCTGGATCTCGCTCGTGCCCGAGTAGATGGTTCCTGCGCGGCTGGCCAGGAAGACGTTCTGCCACGGCGTCGTCGGGTAGGAGTCGCCGTCCGGGCGGATGAGGCCGTCGGCACCGACGATGTCGATCGCGATCTCGCCGAACCGCTTGTGGTACTCGCTCCACAGCAGCTTGGTGACCGAGGCCTCGGGACCCGGCTCGCGGCCCTGGGCCGCCTGCGCGAGCGCTCGGAGCCCGCTGAAGCGCATTACCTGCACCTGCGTGTACGCCCAGGCGAGCTGCTGGCGGACGAGCGGGTCAGCGTCCTTGCCGTACTTGCGCGCCGTCTCGACCAGCTCCCAGAACTCCCGCTCATAGCCGAGGTGCAAGATCGTGGCCGAGCCGCCCCGCTCGTGCCCGAGCGTGGTCATGGCCACTTTCCACCCGTTGCCGAGACCGCCGATCACGTTGAACAGCGGCACGCGGACACCGTCGATGAAGTCCTCGCAGAACTCCGCCGCACCCGAGATCTGCCTGATCGGCCGGTAGGTCACCTTCGGGTGCTTGAACGGGAACAGCACGTACGACAGCCCAGCGTGCTTGGCCGCAGCAGGGTCACTGCGGCACAGCGCGAACATCATGTTCGCCCGCGCGGCCCCCGACGTCCACACCTTGTTGCCGGTGACGACGATCTCGTCCCCGTCCACTTCCGCACGCGTCTGCACTCCGGCCAGGTCGGATCCCTGGTTCGGCTCGGAGAACCCCTGGCAGTACACGTCCTCGCCGGTGATGATCCTGGGTAGGAAGTACGTCCGCTGTTCGGGCGTGCCGTGCACGATGATCGACGGCCCGACCAGCGCCTCGCCCATGCCGCGCCGCACCCGCGGCACCCCGGCCCGATGGAACTCCGCGTTCAGCACCGCGGCGCGGACGCCGTCCATGCCCTGGCCGCCGAACTCCTGCGGCCACTGCGGGCAGATCAGCCTGGCTTCCGCGAGCCTGGCCTCCCACTCCGCGTACTTCGGGTCGGCAGCCGCCTTCGCGAGCTCGGCTCCCTGGTAACCGCCCGTCGTCGCGGTAATCGTCCAGTCCGTCAGCTCGGCCAGGCCCGCGGGCGCGTTCGCCGCGATCCAGTCCCTGACACCCGCCCGGAACTCCGCGATCTCAGGGCCCAGGTCAAGGTCCATGACGCGCCTCCGGCAGAGTCAAATCTTAGAATCGAATTCTAGGCTTGATAAGAACGCAGCTCCCTCAGCCTTGTCAAGGCTCACAGGGCCGGATGGACTCTTCCCTGATCCGGAAGACCTAGTCGGCACCTTTGCCGACGTACTCTTCGACATCCTTGAACTGCTCCGCCGTCGAGCGGTCAGTTGCCCGTTCACTCGAAACTCACACGCAATCCGCGTTCCGGCCGCAGGTTCAGTTGCCTACCATGGCGCCGTGACAGCCAGCACGGAGTTCGGCGAGGCGCGGCGGCAGCCTGACGTGGACGAGTCGCGCTCAGGCCCGGCGGGCCATGCACGCCTTGATCGCCTGGGGCTCTTCGAAGTGCTGCTCGCCGTCGTCTCCTTCGCCGTGCTGTGCGTCGTCGTGCTGAGCGCCGCCCCGCACCTGCTCGAGCCCGACGATTACGCGTATCGCGGGTCGGTGGTGGCCATGAGCCAGGGGCACTTCCTGACTCTGTCGACCGCTCAGGTCAACGCGCTCAGCAGGCAGCTTGGCGGCCCGGGAGGTGAGATCCGCCCGGGGGGCATCCCGCAGTGGGTGCAGCTCGCCGACGGGCGCTGGATCAGCGAGAAGGATCCCGGATATCCCTTCCTGGCGGTGGCGTTCCAGGCGCTGGGCATCATCCGGCTCGCGCCGCTGTTCTACGGCGCCCTGGCTTGCGTCGGGCTGTTCTTCGGCGCCAGGCGCTGGCTTGGCCGCTTCGGCGGCGCG
>JASHXW010000192.1 GCA_030043395.1 Streptosporangiaceae bacterium | reverse complement strand
GACCCAGGCCCCGAGGCCGACGAAGATGGCCACGAAAACGGGAGCCAGCGCGGTGCCCAGGCCGAGTAGCGCGTTGAGCACAAGGATCGAGCGGTCGACCTGGTCGGGGTGGAAGGCTGCCGTGAACGTGTTCACCGACGGGACCGTCAGCCCGAAGCCGAGGCCAAGGCAGGCGGTGGCGAGGAGCAGGATCGGGTACGCCGCGGCGGCGTTGGCCTCGGTGAATCTGCTCGCGACAAGCAGAATCATCGACCCGAGGTTGGCCACCAGCCCGGCGAGGTAGACGCGCTTGCGGCCCAGTCGGCCGGCGAGGCCCGTCCCGCCAAGCGAGGCGATGATCGCCGCGATCACCTGCGGCACGAACATGGCGCCGTACTGGTCGGCGGACAGGCCGTACGAGGCCGGGGAAGTGAAGATCGTGCTCGCGGCCGGGAAGGTGACCAGGGTCGTGCCCTGAACGAGCCCTGCCGCGTACATGGTGAGCCTCTCGGCGCGCGTCGCGGTCATGGCGCCTCAGTCCTTCCCCGTCACCCCATTGGGTAGCGGCGCAGGCCCACCGCGTAGTCGCAGCCGGCTCCCAAACCGACGTAACCGGCAATCTTGCGCAGGAACTCGTCCGGGTCGAAGTCCTGGCCAAGCCCCGCGATGTATGCAGCGTGCTCGCGCAGGGAGGCGATGCCGAGCTCGATCGTCTCGCTGACGTCGACGAAGTACGTAGGCTCGCCGCTGCCGATCACGTATGCGTCCTTGATGCCGTGCCAGGCTGGCCCGGCTTCGGGGAATACCCACTCGTTGGCGGCATCGCGGCACGCGTCGAGCACCGCCAGGCCAACCGCGCGGTGATCGGCGTGGTTGACCGGTCCGTCGTCTTCTCCCCAGGTCAGGTCGAAGCTCTGGGTGAGGACGACCTCGGGCCGCAGCCTGCGGAACGCGGCAGCCAGGTCCCGGCGCAGCGGGATCCCGTACTCCACTAGGCCGTCGGTGTAGTCGAGGAACTCCACCACGCTGACGCCGACGACAGCCGCGCTGCGCTGCTCCTCGGCGACCCGGAGCGGCGCGGTCTGCTCGGGCGCCATGCCCGCAATTCCGGCCTCGCCCCTGGTTGCGAGCAGGTAGCTGACTTGCTTGCCTTGCCTGGTCCAGCTAGCGACGGCGGAGGCAGCACCGTATTCCAGGTCGTCGGGATGGGCGACGACGGCGACGGCGCTGGTCCAGTCCTGCGGCATTGGCTTCATGGCATGGCTGCTTCCCCGGTACGGACTTGCGAATCCGCCTAAGTGTTGCAGTACGTGGAGGGAAGCCGGCCGCGACCGAGCCGTCATAGCGTGAGCCCCTCGCTAGCCGGCCAGGATGTCCGCCAGATGGTAGCTGACTGGTTCCTCGAGCTGGCCGAACCGGCACGACTCCGGGTCGCGGTCGGCCCGCCAGCGCACGAACTGCGCGGTGTGCCGGAACCTCGTTCCCTCCATGTGGTCGTACCTGACCTCGACCACGCGCTCGGGCCGCAGCGGCACGAACGAGAGGTCCTTGCCGGCGTTCCAGCGGCTGTGTTCCGCGGCGCGCGGGTTCCGCGCGCCGCCAGCCTCCGCCTCCTCGCCGGCCTGCCCGGCATTGGCCTGGGCTGCCCAGTTCCACGGATGGCCGTCGAACGTCGTCACGAGGGGCTGCAGTTCGCCGAACAGCTTCTTGCGAGTCGCTGCCGGGAAAGCGCCGATCACGCCGACGCTGGCCAGCTTCCCGTCGTCGTTGTACAAGCCGAGCAGGAGTGAGCCGACCGCGTCCGTGGCGCCCTTATGCACCCGGTAGCCCGCGACCACGCAGTCAGCGGTCCGCTCGTGCTTGATCTTGAACATGGCGCGCTTGTCCGGCTGGTAGGTGCCGTCCAGCGGCTTCGCGATGACGCCGTCCAGTCCCGCGCCCTCGAACTGGCTGAACCAGACCTCAGCCAGGCCCGCGTCGGCGGTGGCCGGCGTCAGGTACACCGGTGGCTTCGCGGCGGCCAGCGCCCGCTCGAGCGCCTGCCGCCGCGCGCCGAACGGCTCTCCCGTGAGATCGGAGTCCCCCAGAGCGAGCAGGTCAAATGCGACGAACGCGGCCGGAGTCTGCTCGGCCAGCAAGCGCACCCGGCTCGCGGCTGGATGGACGCGCTGGAGAAGCGCCTCGAAGTCCAGGCGCCGTCCCGCGCCGTCAGGAATGACGATTTCTCCGTCGATCACGGATCGCTCGGGCAGGCTCGCCAGCACGGCCTCGACGATCTCGGGGAAGTAGCGGGTCATCGGGCGCTCGTTCCTGCTGCCGATCTCGACCTCATCGTGATCCCGGAAGACGATGGACCTGAATCCGTCCCACTTGGGCTCGTAGCTCATGGCGCCGCCTGGGATCGTGGCGACCGACTTCGCTAGCATCGGCGCTACTGGCGGCATCACGGGAAGGCGCATGGGACCCATCTTGCTCTACTTGACTGCTTGCCGTCCTGGCGCGTAGGACAGTGCACGTGCGAAGCCGAGTCCAGTTGCTGCGCCCATGGCTTGCCCTGGTCGCGGTCGTGCTGCTGGTCGCCGCCCTGGTTCCGCCATTCGCGACCGCCGCCCGGCATGACGCCTTCGCCGAGGCGATCCAGTTCGAGCTGCTTGCGGTCATCATCCCGGCACTGCTCGTGCTCGGGGCGCCCTGGCGGCGCGGGGGAGCAGACTGGGCGGGCTCGCGCTGGGCCGAGCGGGTCGCGACCGCGAGGTCGCTGCGGTCGGGTACCGCGCGGGGCTGGCTCGTCATGATCGTGTTCATGGCCGTAGCACTCGCCTGGCGACTGCCCCAGCTGGTTAATCCGCTGGTCAGGCATCCGGCCCTGATCGTGGCTGAGGCCGTGACGCTGATCCTGGCCGGATGTGCCCTGTGGCTCGAGCTGGTCGACTCGCCGCTGCTGCCCACTGTGCCCAGGCCACAGCGGGCTCTCATGGCTGCCATCCCGATGTGGACCATCTGGGCGAGCACGTACGTCATGGCGTTTTCCCACACGACGTTCTTCAGCGCGCTCGCTCACGTTCCGGGACATGGCCTGAGCACACTGGCTGACCAGCAGATCGCTGCGGCGATCCTGGTCGTGGTCAGCGGCCTGTGCTTCGTCCCCGTCGTGTACGTCGCGCTCATCACCTGGCTGCGGGACAACGCGAACGCGGAGGACGAGCTCCGCGATGCGGCCGCCGCCGGATCGGGCGGGGAGGGGCCGCGGCCGCCGCGGCCGCCGCGAGGCTGGCGCCTGCCGTCGGCCTGATCGTGGTCTGCCGGCAGTAGACGGACCTGGCGTTCCCTGGGCATAATCCCTCGCGTGCGCGCGCCGCTGGCGCGGTGCCTTCGTTCGCAGCACCTATTGGAGTAATGTCCGCATTGCGGAATGTTGGCCTACCAGCAGAGAGGTCATCACATGACCGACGTGAGCAACTCCGTGGAGTCCCAAGCTGGTCCATCGGTCACCTCGGTTGAGCATCGCGGCATCGAGTACGTACCGCGCAGCGAGCGCTGGGGTAAGCCGCACAACCTGTTCTGGATGTGGGCCGGCGCGATCTGGAATGTCGAGTTCCTGCTCTACGGCGTACTCGGCATCGTCATCTTCGGGCTGTCGTTCACCCAGGCGGTCATCGTCATCGTCGTCGGGAACCTTTTCTACGTCCTGACCGGCCTGACCAGCCTGCAGGGTCCACGCGCAGGGACGACGGCGTTCGGCGTCAGCCGGGCTTCATTCGGGCCGAACGGCAACCGGGTACCGTCGGTCTTCAACTGGATCACCCAGGTCGGGTTCGAGATCGAGGGCATCGCCCTGATCGTGTTCGCGCTCATCGCGCTGTCCGGCCGGGCGGGCATGCACAGCGTCCCGACCGGGCTCAAGGTCGTCTTCCTGATCGTCGCCGTCGGCATCCAGGCCGTGCTTCCGCTGCTCGGGCACGCCGCCGTGCTCAAGGTGCTGCGCGCGCTGACACTCCCCTTCGTCGTGCTGTTCGTGATCATGGCAGTGTTCGTCGCGCACAGGTACCACGCCGGCCCGCCGAGCGCCAGCTGGGGAGCGCTGACGATCTTCCTGGCGCTGGTAATTTCCGCGGGCGGACTCGGCTGGACGGAGAACGCGAGCGACTACTCGCGCTACCTGCCGCCGGACGCGAGCAAGCGCAACATCATCATTGCCGTGACGCTCGGCGGCGCCATCCCGTCGGTGCTGCTCGAGGTCCTAGGCGCGGCCCTGGGCACCGAGCTGCCGCATGAGGCGTCCTTCACCGTCACTACCCTCACGCGGGGCTTCCCGAGCTGGTTCGTGGTGCCGTACCTGATCTTCGCTATCTTCCAGCTCTTCGCGATCAACACGATCGACCTGTACTCCTCCGGAGTGACGCTGCAGTCGATCGTTCCCAGGCTGCACCGGGTCGCATGCGTCGCGATCGACACCGTGATCTGCCTGGGTGTCGCCGCTTATGCCATCTTCTCGTCCAGGTTCTCCACGCTGCTCGCCGACTTCCTGCTGTTCATCATCTTGTGGCTCGGCCCGTGGTGCGCGATCTACCTGGTCGACTCCTGGCTGCGCAAGAACCGCTACGACCCGCAGGCGCTCCTCGACACGACCGGAGGGCGGTACTTCAGGAACGGCGGCTTCCACTGGCCAGCGCTGATCGCGCAGGCTGCGGGGATGGTCGTGGCCGCGCTGTGGCTGAACGCCTACTCGCCTTACGTGGGACCGCTGGCAAGCCGCATCGGCGGGTCGTTTGGCTCGGACTTCAGCGTCTTCCTCGGGCTGATTGTCGGCGGCGGCGTGTACTGGCTGCTGGCAGGCCGCAAGGTGCGCGCCGAGGGCGAGTCGACTCCTGAACCAGCTACCTGACCTGACCGCCAGGGGAAGCGCAGCCTCGCCAGCATGCCGGGCCTGATCCCGGGCGCCGGTGCAGGCTGGGAGACCGCGCTCCTTCTGCCTGTCCCTGCGGCCGAGCCGGGCCGCCGGGCCAGTGGCGCACCATAGCGTCCTTCCCGCTCGGTGAACGGGCCGGATAGGCGAGGGCGGGGGTGGCGCCCGGGTTTCCCCGGGCGCCACCCCCGCCCCTAGATTCGGCTAGAAAGCGCGCCGGCTAGAACTTCGCCATCACCTGGAAGAAGTCCTTGCCGATCGAGCCGAGGCCGGTCAGGCTGTCGAAGCCCGGTGCGGCGTTCAGGGTCACGTCGCGCGTGGCGCAGTTGCCCGTTCCGTCGCAGTAGGTCTCCGGGCCCTCGTAGTCGATTGCCCGCAGGCTCACGACGTATCCGTCGGACGAGTCGATCGTGTTCGCGTAGTCAACGCGGATCACTGCCGTCGCGTCCGGGTCGGACGGCGCCAAGATGTCGTTGAACGCCGCCGGGTTAATGGTGGATGCCTTGTACAGCTCGGGGTTCAGGAAGCCGAGCGAGACGCCAGCCTTCGAATCCGCGTCGGCGACAATGCCTGCCAGCAGCGGGGAAGCCAGGCTGGTGCCGCCTTCCTTGAACTGGCCGTAGTGCACGCCGTGCGGGAACGTCTCCGTCAGGCCGATCAGCATGCCGCTCTGCGCGTCGGCATCCATCGCGATGTCCGGGATGACGCGCAGCGGCACTGGTCCGAAGAGCGCCTCGTTCCGCAGCGCGAGCGCGCTGGGCACGATCCCGGCCTGGTAGTAGGGCTGGGTGTAGTAGTAGCTGGTTCCGCCGCCGCCGCCAGCCTGCCATGCCAGGCTGCCGGTTGGTGAAGTCGCGGAGCCGCAGTTGGTGCTGGCCGCTGGCGTGCAGAGGACCTGCTTGGCTGTCGACCAGCCGTACTCGGCCGACCGCGTGTCGCCAGCGCCGACCTCGAGCGTCGTGCCGCCGACGGCGGTGACGAACGGGCTGGTCGCCGGGTAGTTGGGAACGGCGAGGCCGAAGTCAGCGAAGTTGTCGCCAGAGTCGCCGGAGGAGAAGAGGATGCTGACGCCGGTCGAGTCGGCGAGCATGAACGTGTTGTCGTATGCGGTGTGCGAAGCGACGTCGTCGAACAGGTCGCCCATCGTGTCGCCCCAGGAGTTGGTGACGACCGACGCGCCACTGGTGATGGCGGTGTTCTCCGCCGCCAGCAGGCCGGTGTCGGTGCAGTCCTGGGCTCCGACGAACAAGATGTCCGCGTCAGGTGCCATGGCGTGCGAGGCCTCGACGTCGAGCGACTGCTCGTCGAACCAGCCACTGGCTCCGCACTCGGCCTGGTCATCGATCGTCGCGGGCTCGTCGTTGAAGAACTGTCCCGCCGACAAGGGCTCGGCCGCATCGTTCTGCTGGAAGTACCTGTGCGCGTCGGAGAACAGCGTGGGCGAGTCGTAGGCGTCCACGATCGCGATTCCGACGCCGGCGCCGTTGTCCGTGCTGTTCAGCTTGTAGCCACCGCGAAGCTGCTGCGGCTTGTAACCGCAGATGTCGTAGGGCAGCGGGTGGTCATAGGGCGAGTACAGCGAGCCTGAGTCCGCAGTGTCGGTCTTCTGGCCCCAGTAAGCCGAGCACGGCTGAGGGTTGACGAAGGCCGTCGGCGGCCCTGGCTCCTGGTCTGGCGCGGCAGTGCCCGTGCCCTTGTATGACAGGTCGGTCGTCGCGAGGAACTCGTTGACGCCGCTGACGCCCGTGACGGACCCGTTGAGCGACGAGGGGATGGACAGCGGGTTCTTGGCGAGCCTGACTTTGTGGCCGTTGACCTTGTAATAGCCAAGGCGCACGTCGAATGCGCGCTCGACCCTGGCAGCAGTGCCTGTTGCCGGAATGATCAGCCGGTCCTTGGGGATCGCGCCGACGGTGAAGCCCTCTTTCCGCAGCCATGCGACCGTGGACCTGACCTCAGCCTTCGTCGGCCCGAACCGCGTCAGCCACTTGTCGAGGGTGAGGTAGTGGTGGAAGGTCGCGGAACCGGGTGACGAGACGGCGCGGACGAACTTTGCGGCTCCGGCAGCGTTCCGGAGCCGGAGCACCATGTCGAACTCCACCGGGCTGCGGCGCGGAATGGCCCCATCCGGATGCGTGCGCTCCTTGGCAGTCACAAGGGACCCGTGCATTTCGAGGCGCTGCGGGCCCGGTCTCACGCCGGCGGAGGCGGCGCCAGGCGCAGCCATGAACGCGACTGCCAGCCCTGCTGATCCGGTGAAGACCAGGTATCTGGCTACTTTCATGTATTGACCTCCTATGTACTGCTTTCTACCCTAGGACCCCGTTCAAGTGAGTCTGAACGGGACCTTAGCGAAGAGCGACCGCCAAGATCAATGGCGAAGAGACAGCTTTGAGAAACAAAACTTCGAACAAACTACTATTCCTCGTTTTTGCAGGGTGAGGGCTTTCGGAAGACACGCCGTTGTTGCCACCCGCCGACGGAGGCGAGAGCCTAAGGCGGTGACCGGACTGGCTAACGTCAACGCCCTGGCGGACGACGCCGTACGGACAGCGCTGCGCGACTGCTGCTCGTCGGCGCGCTGGATCGATGCCGTCGCTGCCGGGCGGCCATACCAGACGGTCGAGGCGCTGCTCACTGAGTCGGACGCGGCTGTCGCCGCCATGAGTGAGGCTGACCTCGCAGAGGCGCTCGCGGGTCATCCGCGGATTGGTGACCGACCGGCGCCGGCCTCGTGGTCGAGCCAGGAGCAAGCCCGAGTCGGTGATGCCGACGCGCGGACGCTGCAGGCGCTTGCCGATGGAAACATGTCTTATGAACAGCATTTCGGGCACATCTACTTGGCGTGTGCGTCGGGTCGGAGTGCGGACGAGCTACTTGACTTCTTGCACGAGCGACTCGGGAATGACCGGGAAACGGAGTGGCGCGTGGTCGCTGGAGAGCTCGCGAAGATCAACAGGATCCGGCTGCGCAAGCTGATTGGCGAGCAGCAGTGAGCGCGCTCAGCACGCACGTACTCGACACGGCGCTCGGCGAGCCCGCGAGCGGTGTCGTCGTGCGACTCGAGCGCGCCGGACCTGGTTTCGATGAGCTCGCGCATGCGGTTACCGACTCCGACGGGCGGGTCGCCGACTTCGGCGTGGCCGGCCCGCTGCCGCCTGGGACCTACCGGCTGGTCTTCAGCAGCGGCGAGTACCTGGCTGCCAGGCATGCCGAGTCGGGGCAGAAGCCGTTCTTCCCTGAGGTCGTCGTCACCTTTACGGCCGACGGGCGCAGGGCCGGGTATCACATTCCGCTCCTGCTCAGTCCGTTCTCTTACTCGACCTACCGAGGGAGCTGACGTCATGGGCATCGTGCTAGCTGAGAACCAGTACGGCAAGGCTGAGACCAGGGTTGTCCGGATCTACCGGGACACCGAACGGCACGAGATCCGCGACCTGAACGTCAGCACGGCACTGCGCGGCGACTTCGACGACGCCCACCTTGCGGGGGACCAGGCGGCCGTCCTGCCCACCGACAGCCAGAAGAACACCGTCTTCGCCTACGCCAAGGAGCACGGAGTGGGCGCGATCGAGGACTACGCTCTCGCCCTCGCGAGCCACTTCGTCGACGACATCGCGTCGGTGCGTCGCGCGCGCGTGGACGTCGAGGAGTACCGGTGGGAGCGAGTACTCGTCGACGGCTCCGGGCACGCGCACGCATTCGTCCGGGCTGGCCACGAGATCCGCAGCGCCGCTGTCACGATCAGCGCAGGGAGCCTCGTTAAGGAAATGAATGTGGTTTCCGGGA
This sequence comes from Streptosporangiaceae bacterium, assembly GCA_030043395.1. The sequence continues at coordinate 4,057 of JASHXW010000192.1, read as the reverse complement.
TCAGGGACCTCGTCGTCCTCAAGTCGACCGGGTCACAATTCACCGGTTTCCTGAAGGACCGTTACACGACTTTGGCCGAGGCGAGCGACCGGATCCTGGCAACCTCGCTCACGGCGCGCTGGCGGTACGCCACGACGGACGTGCCGTGGGACGAGGCGTTCGGTCAGGTGCGGCAGGTCATGCTGGAACGGTTCGCCGTGCTGCACAGCCTGGCGTTGCAGCAGACGCTGTACCAGATGGGGTCCGCCGTTCTGGAAGCGAGGGACGATATAGCCGAGATCAGGCTGTCAGCGCCGAACAAGCATCACTTCCTGGTCGACCTGTCGCCGTTCGGTCTGGACAACCCCGGTGAGGTGTTCCACGCGGACGACCGGCCATACGGCCTGATCCAGTGCGCCGTCCAGCGCGACGACGCTCCGCCCGCCGGGCCGGCCTGGGATGCGCCCGGCTCGTTCGCCTGATCGGAGGCAGGCTGATGGAGTTCCTGCAGCCGGAAGGCTGGGACGAGGCCCTGGCCGCGAAGGCCAAGATGCCGGACGCGGTGCCGATCGCGGGGGGCACGGACGTGATGGTCGAGCTGAACTTCGCGCGACGGCGGCCGCCGGCGCTGCTCGACCTTGGCCGTGTGCCCGAGCTGACCGGCTGGAGCATGGTGGACGGCATGTTGCGGCTAGGGGCCGCAGTTACTTATGCCGAGCTGACCGGTGAGCGGGTTCGGCACCCGGGCAAGACTGGCGCTGGTGGCGGCCCCGAAAGGAGGCCGGGTTCGGGAGCGGCGGATGCAGGCGGACTCGCCGGGCAGTTGCCAGGGCTCGCGATCGCGGCGCGAACGGTCGGGTCGCCTCAGATCCGCAACCGGGGAACGATCGGCGGCAACCTCGGGTCGGCGTCGCCAGCCGGGGACTGCCATCCCTCGCTGCTCGCCGCAGGGGCGGAGGTCGAGGTCGCCTCGGTCCGAGGGACGCGCCGCATTCCGATCGACCAGTTCTTCACCGGGGTCAAGCGCAACGCGCTTGCCGATGACGAGCTGATCGCCGCGGTCTGGATCAGCCCGCCGTCAGGACCCGAGCAGTTCGCCAAGATCGGCACGCGGAACGCGATGGTCATCGCTGTAACCTCGTTCGCCCTCGCACTGCATCCGGACCGGCGGTCGGTCGGGGCAGGGATCGGGTCGGCGGCACCTACCCCGGTGCGGGCCAGCGAGGCCGAGGCATTCCTCTCGGCGGCGCTTTCCGATGGCGGGTTCTGGGAATCGCGTTCGCCAGTGCCCGGGCCGGTAGTGAACCAGTTCGGGGTGCTGGTGGCCGATGCTGCGCGACCGATCGACGACGTGCGGGGAACTGCGGCCTACCGGCGCCACGCGCTGGCCGTCCTTGCCAGGCGGACGCTGCTCTGGGCGTGGCAGGACTACTCCACGACCTCGGGAAGCTAGTCGATCCGCCCGGCTGGGTCTTCGAGATCATGGAATGAGTGAGGGAGGCGAGGGATGCGGGTTTCGGCAAGGGTCAACGGCGTGCAGCAGCAGGCCGACGACGTATGGCCGGGCGAGAGCCTGCTGTTCGTGCTCCGCGAGCGGATGGGCCTGCCAGGCTCCAAGAACGCGTGCGAGCAGGGCGAATGCGGCCCCTGCACCGTCTACCTGGACGGGATCCCGGTGTGCGCCTGCCTGGTCGCCGCCGGGCAGGCGCAAGGCCGCGACATCGTAACCGTCGAAGGGCTCGCCGATTCAGGCGGTCTAGGTGAGTCCGGCGAGAGCGCACTGCTGCATCCCGTGCAGCAGGCGTTCATCGAGGCGGGCGCGGTGCAATGCGGGTTCTGCACGCCAGGGCTGCTGATCGCCGCGCATGACCTGCTCGCGCGCGATCCGGATCCGGCTGACGCCGACATCCGCGAGGCTCTGGCCGGCAACCTGTGCCGGTGCACTGGCTACGAGAAGATCCTCGACGCCGTCCGGCTAGCGGGACAGCGGCTGCGTGCCGAGTCGGCGGCCGACGGGGCGCCCGGGGAGTCCTCATGACGTCGCTCGTGCTCAGCGGCTGCCAGATCGTGACCATGAACGGCGACCGCGCTGAGTACGACAGCGGCTACGTCGCCATCGACGGCAACCGGATCACGGCGGTCGGGCCCGGCGAGGTCCCCGAGTCGCTCGGCGACGCCCGGGTTGTCGTCGCGAGCGGATGCCTGGCCACGCCAGGCTTGGTCAACACGCACCACCATCTGTACCAGTGGGCGACCCGCGGATGGGCCGTCGATTCGACCTTGTTCCAGTGGCTCACCGAGCTCTATCCGGTCTGGGCGCGAATAGACGAGCAGATCGTCGCGGACGCGGCGACGGCAGCACTCGCCTGGCTGGCCAGAACCGGCTGCACCACCAGCACCGACCACCACTATGTCTTTCCGCGCGGTGGCGGCGATGTGCTTGGGGCGACGATCGCGGCTGCGCGTGCCGTGGGATTGCGGTTCCATCCCACGAGAGGGTCGATGGACCTGGGTGCCTCGTCGGGCGGCTTGCCGCCCGACGAGGTCGTCGAGGGCATCGACGAGATCCTCGCCGCGACCGAGCAGGCGATCTCTGCCTTTCATGACCCTGGACCAGGCTCGATGCTGCGGGTGGCAGTGGCACCGTGTTCGCCCTTCTCCGTCACTGGCGAATTGATGACGGCGGCGGCCGGCCTCGCGCGCGACCGGCAGGTGCGGCTGCACACGCACCTCGCGGAGACCGCCGACGAGGACGGCTTCTGCAAGGAGCGGTTCGGATGCACGCCCGTGGAGTACCTGGACTCACTGGGCTGGCTGGCAGACGATGTCTGGCTGGCACACGCCGTGCATCTTGACGATGCCGCGATCAGGCGGCTGGCTGCGACTCGGACCGGGGTCGCGCACTGCCCGTCGTCGAACGGTCGCCTCGGGGCCGGCATATGCCGGACCGCCGACCTGCTGGGTGCGGGCGTCCCAGTCGGCCTCGGGGTGGACGGCGCCGCGTCGAACGAGGAGAGCTCGCTGCTCGGCGAGGCGCGCGAGGCTGTCCTGATGGCGCGGGCCGTGGGTGGCCCGCGGGCGCTGTCGGTACGCCAGGCACTCGAAGTCGCGACGCTCGGCGGGGCCAGGATCATCGGCCGCGCGGACGAGCTCGGCTCGCTCGAGGCCGGCAAGCTCGCTGACGTGGCGCTGTGGAGACTCGACGAGCTGCAGCAGGCGGGGATCGGCGATCCGGTGGCTGCTCTGGTTCTGGGCGGACGGCCGCCGCTGGAACTGCTGCTTGTCAACGGCGAGGTCGTCGTCGAGCGCGATCAGGTAGTAACCGTGGACGAGTCCGCTGCTGCCCGCGCGGCAGCACGGGCAGCAGCAAGCCTGCGCGACCGGCACTGAACCCTCGCCGCCAGCGTCGCAACCGCGCGCGGAGCGCGGACCTCGGGCGCGCGGGCCTTCTCCGCCCGACTTGGCTCAATTAGTGCGCATCCCGGGAGGTGGTGGAGGCGATTGAGGACCCGGCTACAGTCATCCGCGCGGGGTCAGCAGCAGTGATGGCGTATGCCGAGCCCGTCATGCCAGCGCCAGCCGATAGATGAGAACCGCGCGAGAATCGGGTGGCCTTGTGCCGCCCGAAAACGGATGGGCAGCCTGGCCGGTGCATGTCTATGATCCCCTTTCGTGATCTATCAAGACCCGCTGGCCTATCTGCTTGGCCTGGAGGGCATCGCGCTGCTGGACGCCTGGGCCGGGGACCACGACCGCGCATTCACTGAGGCCCGCCTGGCCGAGATCAGGCGGCTGGTGGATGACGAGAAGCTGCGCGGCCGCGGCGTGCTCGTTGAGCAGGTCAGCGCCTCCGTTGTCTACCAGCAGCTGTCGGCCGGCTATGACGCGGATGCTGGCGGCGGGCTGTTCGCTACCGATGAGCCGATCGTGGCCGAGTACTTGAGCGGCCGGAAGCCGGGCGTGGCGCTGGATGCCGCATGCGGGACCGGGCGGTTCGCCGAGTTCCTCGCCACGCGCGGGCATCGGGTCATCGGTGTGGACAGCTCGCCGGGCATGCTCGCCTACGCGCAGCGGCGTG
>JASHXW010000191.1 GCA_030043395.1 Streptosporangiaceae bacterium | reverse complement strand
CGTCCCCGCGACAGCGGCTCGCATCAGGTCGACCGCGCGCTCGCCCGCGGCGATGTCCACGCCGGACGTCGCGTAGGCGGCGTCCTCGGTCACGCCTGCTCCGTCAGCGCCCTGTCGGGGGACAACAGGTCCTCAAGCAAGAACTTGCCCTGCTCGGACTCGCTCACCGGGACGGGGTACTCGCCGTCGAAGCAGGCACGGCACAACTGCCCGGCCGGCAGCGTGGTGGCATCGATGAGGCCCTCGAGCGAAACGAAGCCAAGGGAGTCCGCCCCGATCGACTCGCGGATCTCCTCCACGCTCAGGCTTCCCGCGATCAGCTCGGCGCGGCTGGCGAAGTCGATGCCGAAGAAGCACGGCCAGGTCACGGGCGGACTGGAGATCCTGACGTGCACCTGCGCGGCGCCCGCCTCGCGCAGCATGGTGACGATCGCCCGCTGGGTGTTGCCGCGCACGATCGTGTCGTCGACCACCACGATCCGCTGGCCATCGACGATCTCGCGGAGCGGGTTCAGCTTCAGCCGGATTCCGCGCTGCCTGATGGTCTGGCTCGGCTGGATGAACGTGCGTCCTACATAGCTGTTCTTGACCAGGCCCTGGCCGTAGGGAATGCCGCTGCCCTGGGCATAGCCGATGGCCGCCGGAGTCCCCGACTCGGGAACTGGGATCACCAGGTCAGCGTCGGCAGGCTGCTCGGCCGCGAGCCGCCTGCCCACCTGGACCCTGGTGGCCTGCACGCTGCGGCCGCTGATCCAGGTGTCAGGCCTGGCCAGGTAGACGTACTCGAACAGGCAGCCGCGCGGTGACTTGGCGGCGAACGTGCGCGAGCGCACGCCGCGCTCGTCGATCGCGATCAGCTCCCCTGGCTCGATCTCCCTGACCACCGTGGCGCCGACGATGTCGAGCGCCGCTGTCTCGCTGGCCACGACCCAGCCGCGGTCCAGCCGGCCGAGCACGAGCGGCCGGAAGCCCTCAGGATCGCGCGCCGCGTACAGGGTCCCTTCGTCCATGAACACCAGCGAGAACGCGCCGCGGACGTGCGGCAGCACCGCAAGAGCGTTGTCCTCGATGCTGGCCCCGCCAGCCATAGCCCCGTCACCGCCGACGCCGGTCGCGAACAGCGAGGTAAGCACCTCCGTGTCCGAGGTAGCCGCCCCGGGCCCGGCGGGCTTCCCGGCCATGGCAGCGAGCTCCAGCGTGTTGATCAGGTTTCCGTTGTGCCCGAGCGCCAGGCTCACCGACGGGGTGGCGCGGAAGGTGGGCTGCGCGTTCTCCCACACCGACGACCCCGTCGTGGAGTAACGGCAGTGCCCGACGGCGATGTGCCCGCGCAGCGTGTTCAGCACGGACTCGTTGAAGACCTGCGCCACCAGGCCCATGTCCTTGAAGACCATGATCCGCGTGCCGTCGCTGACGGCGATCCCGGCCGACTCCTGGCCGCGATGCTGAAGTGCGTAAAGCCCGAAGTAGGCGAGCTTCGCGACATCCTCGCCGTGTGTCCAGACACCGAACACGCCGCAAGCATCCCTAGGCGGGCGATCGGTGGCGCTCAGGTCGTGCGTGAGGCGGCCGTCAGGCTTGATCACCCGGCAAGTTTAACGAAGCTCCCGCACCTGACCGTGCAGACGCGACGACTGTCCTGCGCACTGTTACGCGCGCGCGACCGGAAGGTACCCGGACAGGTCAGCGCGCGGGCCACTGGCACGGATGGGCCCCTGCTCGAGCGCTGCCGCCCAGGCCAGCCGGCCGGTCGCCAGCATGATCCATGTCAGCGGATCGGTTTCGACGACGTTGGGTGGCGTACCGCGGGTGTGCCTCGGGCCTTCGATGCACTGGACCGCGGCGAAGGGCGGAACCCGCACCTCGACCGCGCGGCCTGGCGCCCGTGCCTCCAGCAGGTCGAGCGTATAGATAGTGGCGCCGCGCAGCGCCTCGCGCTGTGGCTCCAGGCCACCATCGATCGCCCGGATCACGCCGTTCAGGCAGGCCGCGCCGAGTTCGGGCACGGTGAGCGGTCCGGTCCATGGCCCCTCGCCAAGCGCGGCTCGCTGAGCCGTCACCGCGGCTAGCAGCCGCTGCGGATCAAGACGTCGTGCGGGCATCGCTGCGACGCTAGCCCACGTGACTGGCCGCTTGCCAGGACTGCCATTCACGGTACGCCGTGTTTTGCGATAATCGCGGCTATGTCCGGCTTCCAAGGCAGCCGATCGCACCGCACCAGGGGATCGTGGATACCCCGGCTGACCGGTGTCGGGGTTGTCGTCGTGGTCGCCGCCGGCGGGCTGACGGCCTACCTCGCGGCGAACCACTCAGCCGTGCCCCGCCACGAGCATCATCCGCCTCACCACGCGCCTACCCTGTCCTCGAAGGTGCTGAAGGCCCAGACGGTGGGCCTCATCGACTTCGGCCCCGACGACGACGGCGACCCGTTCCAGAACGACCCCGACGACCACCCGCTGATGCTGCGGCCGACTCCGGCCGGGCTGTCGTTCGTGACGGTCCCGCGTTCAGAGGTAACCGACGGCTCGCCGCAGTGGACTGTCAACCAGATGGCCGGCGGCACCATGATCTTCATCTACGCCAAGACCGGGAAGTGCCTGAACGCGGGCAAGGCGCTGGTACTGGCCCACTGCAACCTGGGAATCGGCCAGCGGTGGACTCCGGTGCACCCGATGACCGAGCTCGGGCAGGCGTTCGCGGCCTACCGCAACGACAAGACCGGCACCTGCCTGACCGCGCCGCCCGCGCCCAAAGAGCACCAGCCGGCCGACCCTGGCCCGGCCAAGATGGCCGCGTGCGGGCCGGCCCGGGACAAGAGCCAGGAGATCGCCTTCTGGTGGGGCCCGTAGGAATTACCCGAACAGGGCTGGCAGTGTCCGCCGGTAGACGGCGCTGAGCTCTTCGAGCGGGATGGAGAAGTAGCCGCTGACGCTGAGGTCGCGCCCGCCGGTCGCGCCGATGGCGATTACTGGCACCCCGTGCTCGCCGCACAGCCCGGCGAACTCAGCTGCCGCCGACGCCCGCGTGATCGCGATCGCCCGGGCTGCCGATTCGCTGAACAGGTACGTGAAAGGGTCGCCCGGCAGTGTCACGGTGACGCCGATCCCGCCGCCGAGCTGCGCTCCCGCGGCACCGGTGCCGCCGATGAGGCATATCTCGGCGAGCGCGAGCGCCAGCCCGCCATCGGACAAGTCATGCGCTGCGGAGAGCAGGCCGCGGGCCGCGGCCGCGCCGAGCACGGCGGCCAGCCGGCGCTCAGCTGGCAAGTCGACGGCCGGCGGGCGGCCGCCGACATGGTCGTGCAGCACGTGCGCCCAGAGCGACCCGCCGAACTCGGCGGCCGTCTGCCCGAGAAGCATGATCGTATCGCCGGGCGCGCTGATCCCGCCTGGCAGCCGGCGCCGGACGTCGTCGAGCACTCCGAGCACGCCGACCACGGGCGTCGGCTGGATCGCGGTGCCCCCGGTCTGGTTGTAGAAGCTGACGTTGCCGCCCGTGACCGGGATGCCAAGGGCCAGGCACCCGTCGGCAAGCCCGCGCACCGACTCGGCGAATTGCCACATCACGCCAGGGTCCTCGGGCGAGCCGAAGTTCAGGCAGTTGGTCACCGCGAGTGGCCGCGCACCCGTGGCCGCGACGTTGCGGTATGCCTCGGCCAGCGCAAGCTGGGTACCCGCGTACGGGTCGAGCAGGCAGTACCGGCTGTTCCCGTCGGTCGCGATCGCCACCCCCAGGTGGGTCTCCTCGTCGATCCGCAGCACGCCAGCGTCGTGCGGCATGGCCAGGACGGTGTTGCCACGCACGTAGCGGTCGTACTGCTCGGTCACCCAGCTCTTGTCGGCCCCGCTGGCCGAGCCGAGTATCGCCAGCAGGTCATCGCGCATCCCGGCACCGGTCGTGTCGTGCGCGCGCACGAGGAACGCGGGGCCGTCAGCGGCGAGCTGATCCGCCTCGGGCGGGCGCACCGCCGGCCGCTCGCAGGCTGGGGCGTCGGCCGCGCTGACCGGAGGGATGCGGACGACCTGCTCGCCACGCCACGTCATCTCGAGCTCACCAGTGCCGGTGACCTCCCCGATCACGGTGGCGGGAACGTCCCATCTGGCGCAGATCCGCAGGAGCTCGTCGACCGCCCCTGGCTCGGTGATGGCCATCATCCGTTCCTGCGACTCGCTCATCAGTATCTCGGGCGGGCTCAGGCCATGATCGCGCAGCGGCACCGCGTCGAGTGCCACGGCCATCCCCACCTCGCCAGCCGCGGCCAGCTCCGTCGTGGCACACGCGACGCCGGCCGCGCCCAGATCCTGGATCGCGACGACGACGCCCGCCGCGTACAGCTCAAGGCAGCACTCGATCAGCAGCTTCTCCATGAACGGGTCGCCGACCTGGACGTTCGGCCGCTTGGCCGACTCGTCAGCCCGTGCGCCGCCACCAGCGCCGCCAAATGCCGCGCTGGCCAGCACCGACGCCCCGCCGATCCCGTCCGGGCCGGTCGGCGAGCCAAGCAGGATCACCTTGTTGCCTGGTCCGCTCGCCTTGGCTAGCTTCAGGTCGCCGTGCCGCATCACGCCCAGGCACAGGGCGTTCACTAGCGGGTTGCCCGAGTAGCACGAGTCGAACATCAGCTCCCCGCCGATGTTAGGCAGGCCAAGGCAGTTGCCGTAGAACGAGATTCCGCGCACCACGCCCGACAGGACGCGCCGCGTGTCCGGGGCATCGGCCGGGCCGAACCTCAGCGCGTCCATGACGGCGAC
>JASHXW010000190.1 GCA_030043395.1 Streptosporangiaceae bacterium | reverse complement strand
ATGGGTACCAGGGATCAGCTCGCACGACTGGTGCGGTTCTGCGACCAAACTGGCCTGCGCCCGCTGATCGACCGGACGCTTCCGCTGACCAGTGCCCGGGAGGCCATCGAGGCGATGATCAACGGCGAGCTGTTCGGAAAAGCAGTCTTCACCCTGCCGACTTCATGATCACGGCTGACTTCGTAGAAGTCCCCGTGATCATGAAGTCGGCTCGTTAGCCGATCCCTCAGCCGTCCCGGACGTAGGTTCTTCTTTTGACTTTGACTTTGACCCTGACTCTGCTTCCGAGTCGGGGGAACCGGCAGGCCGGAACACTTCAGTCCTGATCCGGTTCAGCGTGTCGGTCAGGATCTTGCCGAGATTGCCGACGGCGTCCTCGCTCAGCGTCCCTGCCTGCCAGGCCACGCCGCGTAGCTCCCTGGCGAAGGCCGAGGCGAGCCGCTCCAGATCGGAAGCAAGGTCCCACTCGGGCTGGCGCCAGTCGCGCGGGCCGGCCTGCTTTTCCTCGCGGTCGGCACCAGAGCGTTCCCGCCAGTCTTGCCGGGACCTGGCTCCTTGCTTCGGCTCCTGCCTGCCAGACCAGTCGGACCAACTGCGCTGCCGAGCCCATTCGGCCCAGTCGCGCCAGTCGTGCCGTTCGGCCCAGTCGACCCACTCCCGCCAGTCGCCGGGTGGCCGCTGGCGCTGGCCGGCCTGCTGGCCAGACGAGGCGCCGCTGCCCGCCTCCGATTCCTCCCTAGCGCCCGATGCGCCGGCCTCGGCTTGCGATGCACCGTCCTGCGCGGAACCGGACTCGGTCGCTGAACTGGTCCCTGCCGCCGAACCTGCGTCGGTGGCGGATCCGGGCGCAGTCGCTGAACCGGCTCCCGTCGCGGATCCCGCATCCGTTGCCGAGCTGGCTTGAGTCTGTGAACTCGCTCCCGCCTCTGAGCCGGCGCTGGCGCCGGCCCCCGTATCGGCGCCAGTGCCGGCTCCGGCTTGGCCCTGAGCCGTGCGGCCTGCCTCACGAACAGCCCAGGTCAGCTCGTCCCGCATGCTCCTGACTGTCTCCCTGACATCGCGGGTGATCTCCCTGGCGATGTCACGGACGGATGCGGATAGTTCTTCCTCGAGATCGGCCAGGTCGTCAAGCCGGCGATTGAGCTCCTCGCGGCCTGCGTCGGTGATCCGGTAGACCTTCTTGCCGTCGATGACATCGTGCGTGACGAGGCCCTCTTCTTCGAGCCTGGCCAGCCGCGGGTAGATGGTGCCGGGCGACGGGGAGTAGACGCCGAGGAACCTGTCCTGCAGCAGCCTGATCACGTCGTAGCCATGACGGGGTGCCTCGTCGAGCAGCTTGAGCAAGTACAAGCGAAGCCCGCCATGCCGGAATACTGGGCTCACGGCAGTTCCCCCTCTCCGGTCAGCGCCCTTGGTATGTGCACACGCTATGGGCATGACATCACAGGTATGGCTACATCGTCCTCATCCTACATGCGATATATCGCGTCGCGCAAAGCGAAGCGCGGCCGGAAGGCTCAGCCGGGAGGCCCGCGCTGGCCACCTCGGCGGATCGGCGGTGAGCGCGGAGCACTCGCTGGCCCGCGGGGGGCGATCAGGAGAGGGGAGCTGCGTTACTCCTCGTCGTCACGAGCGAGCCAGGTGGCGAGCCTGTCGACGGCGGCTTCGTGCTCAGGGTGGACGTCGACGAACTCCGTCAGCTTCTCGGCCAGCCAGCCGAGAGTGACCTCCTCCTCGCCGCGCCGTTCCGCGAGCTCCTCGATTCCGCGATCGGTGAAGTACATGGCGATGGCGCTGGTCTTCGCCCGGCCCGGCGCCGGCTAGCCGATCGCCGACGCGACCAGGGCCGCGTGCTCGGCCGCGTGCGCCTTCGCCGATCCCGACGCCGGGGCCGAACTCTCCGGTAGCCCCGCTATTCCCACGGCCCTGGCGAGCTGGGCAGGAAGGTGCACCGCCAGGTACGGCCAGGCGCCCATGTTGACCGGCTCCTCCTGCACCCAGATGACCTCGGTCGCGTTCGGGAACGCGGCGATCTCGGCGGCAATCTCGGCACCGGGCAGCGGGTAGAGCCGCTCCACCCGGATGATCGCCACGTCCTCGCGCTTGTCGGCGAGCCGCTTGTCCGCGAGGTCGTAGTAGACCTTGCCGGCGCACAGCAGCACGCGGCGTACCCGCGTCGGATCGATGCCGTCCTGCCGTCCGCCCTTGGCCACCGCCGGGTCGCCGATGACGGGGCGGAACGAGCCGCTGGTGAAGTCGCTCACGGCAGACGCCGCCGCCTTCAGCCGGAGCATGGACTTCGGCGTGAACACGATCAGCGGCTTGACGCGATCTGAGAGCACATGCCAGCGCAGCAGGTGGAAATAGCTCGCGGGCGTGCTCGGAATCGCGACCGTCATGTTGTCCTGCGCGCACAGCGACATGAAGCGCTCGACCCGGGCCGAGGAATGGTCGGGCCCCTGGCCCTCGTAGCCGTGCGGCAGCAGCAGGACGACGCCGGAGCGCTGACCCCACTTCTGCTCGCCGGAGGACACGAACTCGTCGAGTATCGTCTGCGCGCCGTTGACGAAGTCGCCGAACTGCGCCTCCCAGCAGACCAGCGCATCGGGCCTGGCGACGGAGTAGCCGTACTCGAAGCCGACAGCCGCGAACTCAGACAGCAGCGAGTCGTACACGTGGAACTTGGCGCGAGCGCTGTTGAGCTGCTTCAGCGGCGTGTACTCATCGCCAGTGTGCCGGTCCACCAGGGTCGCGTGCCGCTGGCCGAACGTGCCGCGGCGGCTGTCCTGGCCGATCAGCCGGACGGTGTGCCCGTCGATCAGGGTCGCGCCGAACGCGAGCAGCTCCCCGGTGGCCCAGTCGATGTCGTCCTGCTCGACCATGACGGCCCGGCGGGAGAGTTGCGGCGCGAGCCGCGGGTGCGGCGTGAAGCCTTCTGGCAGGTTCAGCTGGGTATCGATGATCCGCTTGATCGTCTCGGCGCTGATCGCGGTCGGCGTCCGCTCGGGCTCGATCGGGCTGGGCCGCACCGGCGGGGCGGGGACCACTGAGCCTGGCTCGAGCGGCCTTGTCGTCGCCTCGCGGGTCTCGGTGAAGGCGCGCTCGAGTTGCTGCTGGTAATCGCGCAGGCTCTGCTCGGCCTCCTCGATCGTGATGTCGCCGCGGCCGATCAGTGACTCGGTGTACAGCTTGCGGGTCGAGCGCTTCGCATCGATCAGGTCGTACATCAGCGGCTGGGTGAACGAGGGGTTGTCGGCCTCGTTGTGCCCGCGACGGCGGTAGCAGACCAGGTCCACGACCACGTCCTTGGCGAATGCCTGACGGTAGGCGAAGGCCAGCCTGCCCACGCGGACGACAGCCTCGGGATCGTCGCCGTTCACGTGGAAGATCGGTGCCTGGATGGTGCGGGCGACGTCGGTGGCGTAGACGCTGGACCGTGAGGAGCGGGGATCGGTGGTGAAGCCGACCTGGTTGTTGACGACGATGTGCACCGTTCCGCCGGTGCGGTACCCCCGCAGCTGGGAGAGCTCAAGGGTCTCGGCGACAACGCCCTGCCCGGCGAACGCGGCGTCGCCGTGGATCAGCAGCGGCAGCACGGTGAACCCGGGCTCGCCGATGTCCAGGACGTCCTGCTTGGCCCTGACCACGCCCTCGAGCACCGGGTCGACGGCCTCGAGATGACTGGGATTGGCGACCAGGCTGACCGGGATGGACGCGCCGTCGTCCGCGGTGTAGCGGCCCTCGGCGCCGAGGTGGTACTTCACGTCACCCGAGCCGTGCGTGCTTGACGGGTCGAGGTAGCCCTCGAACTCGTTGAAGATCTGGGCGTAGGACTTGCCGACTATGTTCGCCAGCACGTTCAGCCGGCCGCGGTGCGCCATGCCGATCACGGCTTCGTGCAGCGAGCCCCTGGCGGCCTCGTGCAGTACCGCGCCGATCAGCGGGATCAGCGACTCGGCGCCTTCGAGGGAGAACCTGCGCTGTCCCACGAACTTGGTCTGCAGGAACATCTCGAACGCCTCGGCGACGTTCAGCTGGGACAGCACCTGCATCTGCTCGTCGTGGTCGGCCGGCTGGTGCGGCCGCTCCACCCGGTCCTGCAGCCAGGAGCGCTCGGCCGGGTTCTGGATGTGCATGTACTCCAGGCCGATGGTCCGGCAGTAGGCGTCGCGCAGGACGCCGAGTATGTCGCGCAGCAGCATCCGAGGCTTGCCGCCGAAGCCGCCGGTGGCGAACTCGCGCTCGAGGTCCCACAAGGTCAGGCCGTGCTGGAGTATGTCCAGGTCAGGGTGCTTGCGCTGGGTGTAGCCCAACGGATCGGTGTCGGCCAGCAGGTGGCCGCGCACCCGGTACGCGTGGATCAGCTCGTGCACCCTGGCGGCCTTGCTGATGTCGTCCTCGTGGCCAGCCGGGATGTCGCGGACCCAGCGCACCGGCTCGTACGGGATCCTTAGCGAGGTGAAGACCTGGTCGTAGAAGTCGCCTTGGCCAAGCAGCAGCTCGCTGATGATCCGCAGGAACTCACCTGACTGCGCGCCCTGGATGATCCGGTGGTCGTAGGTCGAGGTGAGCGTGACTGTCTGGCTGATGGCCATCCTGGCCAGCGTCTCCGCTGAGGCACCCTGGTAGGAAGCGGGATACTCCATCGCGCCGACGCCGATGATGCAGCCCTGGCCGGGCATCAGCCGTGGCACCGAGTGCACCGTGCCGATAGTTCCCGGGTTGGTCAGGCTGATCGTGGTCCCGGCGAAGTCGTCGACCGTCAGCTTGCCAGCCCTGGCGCGGCGGACGATGTCCTCGTACGCCAGCCAGAACTGCCGGAAGTCCATCTGCTCGGCGGCCTTGATGCTCGGCACCAGCAGCTGGCGCGACCCGTCCTGCTTCTGGACATCGATCGCCAGGCCCAGGTTCACGTGGTCGGGCCGTACCAGGGATGGCTTGCCGTCGACCTCGGCGAAGGAGTCGTTGAGCTCGGGGGTGGCGGCCAGGGCGCGCACAACCGCATAGCCGATCAGGTGGGTGAAGGAGACCTTGCCGCCGCGACCGCGCTTGAGGTGGTTGTTGATCACGATGCGGTTGTCGATCAGCAGCTTGGCAGGCACCGCGCGCACCGAGGTCGCGGTCGGCACGGTCAGGCTGGCCTCCATGTTCGCGACCGTCCTGGCGGCGGCGCCGCGGAGCCGGACCTCGGCGGCCACGCCGTCAAGACCTGCGGCTGCAGGGGTTGCCGGGGCCGCCTGGGCGGCAGTTTGGCCCGGCGCGGCGTGCGGTGGCGCGGCCGGTGCCGGAGCGGCTGACGACGGAGCTGCTGACGACGGGGCGGCGGGGGCCTGA
>JASHXW010000189.1 GCA_030043395.1 Streptosporangiaceae bacterium | reverse complement strand
GCGCTGGCCGAGTTCCGGGCGGCGCGACGGCTGACGGGCCAGGACAGTTACGTGCCGCTCATGGCCGACTGCGAGCGTGCGCTTGGCCGGCCCGAGCGCGCGCTGGAACTGGTGACCGGACCGGAGAGCAAGAACGTCAGCCGCGAGACACAGATCGAGTTGCGGATCGTCGAGTCCGGCATTCGGCGCGACCAGGGCTTTCCCGAGGCCGGCGTGGTGGCGCTGCAAATACCGGAGCTGACCGACGGGCGTGAGCGACCTGGCTCGGCGCGGCTGTTCTACGCATACGCGGACGCGCTGGTCGATGCCGGGCGGCAGGACGAGGCGCGATTCTGGTTCGCCAAGGCGGCCGCAGCGGATGTGGATGGACAGACCGACGCTGCCGAGCGCGTCGACGACATGGACATGCTCGCGTTCGATGACCTTGAAGCGGACGAGCAGGAGGCCATCGGCCTCGATGGCAGCTGGAACGGCCAGAACCCCAATGGCGAGCCCGGCGAGCCGGCCGCTGGCGACGACCTTGAGTGAGCGGTGACGGACTACGAGGCACCGGGAACCATGGCTTTCGAGGTCGGCAGCGTCCCGCCGCGGCAGGCGACGCCTGCCGACCTGGCCGCGATAGGACGGTTGGTTCGGGCCGCCTACTCCCGGTACGCCGATCGCATGGACCGGCCGCCCGCGCCGGTGCTGCATGACTACAGCGCCGAAGCGCAAGCCGGGCAGATCTGGGTGATCGGCGATCCGATCATTGGCGTAGTGGTCCTTCAGCAGGATCAGGATGGCATCCTGATCGGGAACCTCGCCATCGATCCCAGCTCGCAAGGCAAAGGTCTTGGCCGGCGCCTGATGGAGTTCGCCGAAGAGCAAGCCAGAGCGTGCGGCCTTCGCCGGCTACGCCTCTACACCAACGAGGTCATGACGGAGAACATTGCCATTTATGCCAGGCTCGGCTTCCACGAGACCGGCCGGAGCACTCAAGACGGCTACCGCCGGGTCTTCATGGAGAAGGCACTAGGCGACGGCGCCTAGCTCTCGCCCAGGTTTACGGCCGCCATCCCTGATCGTGCGGCGCGGCGCGCCGAGGCTGGTCCGCCAGCTCATTCCAGCAGTTCAGACTCATACCTGCGGTAGATCGCCGGGTGCTCTGCCCGGTCTGCCGCATGCAGCAAGCCGATCATCTCGTCCAGCCTTGCGGGCATGATGATGATGTACCTGGAAGGCTCAGGCCCGGCGTTCCCGAACGTGTGCGCGACACCCGCGGGCACCAGCACCGTCGAACCTGCCTCGGCTACGAGCTCCTCGTCGGCGAAGCGGAACCGCAGCGCCCCTGCTATCACGTGCCAGGCCTCGTCATCGGCGTGGTGAACATGCAAGGGAGCGACCTCTTGCGCCGGCCCTTCAGCGGGCCAATCCTGAATCACCAAGCTCGCGCCACGCACGCCCACGCCAGGCCCGCCAAGGCCCTGAGGAGCGATGATCATCGATGCTGCCGCCATGCAGCGACGGTACACCCGGCTCCCCGTTGACGGGTCTTCACCCAGAAGCCGCTTGCCCGACGCTTGAGAGCCACCTCATGTCCTGAATTGTCGGCCAGCATGGCGGCTAGTCCTCCAGCGAGGGCAACCGCGAAGTATTCTTGGATCTCAGCAATACTCAAGCTATCCGACCGGGATTGTCGTGATATGCATGATCCATGGGCGTGGGCTGGTTCACTGGCCAGAAGCGCGTAAGACAGGAGTCATCAGCGATGAGCCAACCTAGCGGCCGAGGCACAGCGGACCCTGCCGCCAGCCAGCCTGCGTCGCCGGGAAGTGACGCCGGCGTCCCCGCGCCTTCGCCGCGGCCAAGGCGGACGCGGCTCACCATCGTCCTGACCGTGGCCTTCGTCGTGGTCGTCGCAGCAGTTGCGATCGGCTTGTCCGCCCTCAGCGGGTCTCCGGCGGCGTCAAGTAGCCGGCCGGGATGGGCACTGCCGTGGCCCGATCACCGTAACGGGAGCGTGTCGCACGAGGTGCTCGACGGCGCCTTCACGGCCTGGCGGCATGAGGCGGCGACGAGCCTCAGCGAACCGCTCGCGAGCTCGGCTCGAGCTACCGCGGTGTGGTACGTCGGCCAGACCACCGCGGCGGGCGAGGTCGTCGTCGTGATGTTCGAGGTCGACAGCAAGTCAGGACCCCGGCTGGTCGCCGGATGGGCGCCGGCCAATGAGGTGATGAAGGGCCAGCCAGGCTGGGCGGGCAACTCCACTCCGTGGGTGCTGTACGACGTCGCTGCCCCCGCGCCGACCACCGGCCTGGCGATCGGCCTGAACGTTCACGGCGCGGCGGCGGCGGCCGGCCAGAGCCCGGACAACTGGATCGTCGTGCTCGCGGCTCCGGACGTGCAGGCCATTTCCTGGAAGGCGCCAGGCACGCGGGCCGCATCATCGGCCAAGGCAGCAAGCAGCGCTCGCGGTGCGACGAGCCACGGGCTGCTGATCGCCGACGCCGGGCAGGTCACCGGGCGAGTCAAGCTGACCGCGCTGCAGGCTGGGCGCCGCAACACGCTCGAAGCACCGGAGTACGTCGGCGTCCCCGGCAACCCAGCGAGCCTGGTGCCCGAGCTTGCGCTGCCGGCTCCGCTCCGCCTGCCGCACGGCTTTAAGCTCATCAGCCAGGCTTACGGGCAAGGTGACGTGGGCACGGGCATCAGCCACGCACATGGCCGCCTGGCGCTCGCGGCACGCTGCTACGGCGGTGCGCGGGTGACGCTGACGTACACGCTCGGCTCGAAGCTGACGCGCCTTGGCGCGATCCGGTGCAACAACGCCGTCCACGAGCTCATTACCAAGGTGACACTGAACCCGGCCGACTCTGGCGACGTAACGGTCTACGCGAGCGACCTGACGTCGTTCCGCTTTGCGACCGGACTCGTCCGCTAGCAGCATCGGCCCGCTACCCGGAGCCCCGCGGGCCCTGTCAGGCCGGGACGTCGGCCTTGTCCAGCCAGCGCATGATTCCGGCTACGTTCGACGCGGCGCCCGCGATCCGGTTGTACTTGGCGGCTAGCTCCGGGTCAGCGTCCGGCGCGAGGACGGCGTAGCGCTGGCTGGTCCGTTCGGCCACCATCGCGACCGCGTGGTCGAGGTCCAGGCCCGCCCGCCGCGCCCGCCTGGTCTCCTCGGTCCAGACCTGCAGTTCGTCCGCCGAGCGCTCCAGCGCCTCGGTGATCGCCGAGACCGGCCCGAAGTGGCTGAACAGCAGCCTGGCCGGCTGGAGCGCAGCGAACATGCGCAGCGACTCCAGCGCCGTGCCCAGGTCGAAGTCCGGTGGCGGCGTCGCCGGGCGCAGGTCACCGGTCTCGGGGATGTAGATGCCCGCGGCGTCCCCGACATACAGGTCGCCGCTGACCGAGTCGATCAGCCCCACATGATGCTTGGCGTGGCCGGGGGAGTAATGGCTCTCCAGCCGCCTGCCGGCGCCGAGGTCGATGACGCCGACCTGCTCCACTGCGCGGATGCGCTCGGCAGGAGTCGGTGCCAGCTCGCCGAACAGCGCGTCAAGCTCGTCCCCGTACACCATCCGGGCGCTCGCCATCAGTACCGACGGGTCGGCCAGGTGCCGCGCGCCGCGCTCGTGCA
>JASHXW010000188.1 GCA_030043395.1 Streptosporangiaceae bacterium | reverse complement strand
TCGGCTACGACCAGGGCTCACAGACCGCGCAGTGCCCGGGTTGCGGCCAGCGCGTGCAAGCGCAGGTCATCCTCGGCCGCAAGGGCCGCGTCGATGCCATCAAGCTCAGCGGGCACGACAAGGCCTAGGCTCGCGGGAGTAGTTCGCAGAAGCTGCCTGGTCGTCCGAGTATCGAACTTCTGCGTGTGTATTCATCGAATTGTGACTAACAAACGCCTTCGCTATTGTCCGATGCGAACTTTCGGTTCTAGCATCCGAACCAAGTCGAAGCTCGGTAACGGTGGAGGCGCCCGATGAGCGAGACAACGGAACGGGTTAGCGAGCCTGCACAAGACGGGCTCGGCGACGAGTGGTTCACTGGCCCGCTGCCCGAGCTGTCCTGCAAGCTCTTCGACGGGTTCACCGACGACGATGTCGACTTAGCAGCCAGCCTGCGACCAGTCCGGCGGGTCCCCCTCGATGACGGGTGGCGCCGACTCCGCGCTCTCTTCGGCGGCCCGTCGCTCGCGAGCATCCTCAATGGCGCTGACGGCTTCAACGGCCGAGGCAACCAGGGCAGCAGCCGCGACGGCAAGTATCACGCCAGCCAGGAACAGGTGGGTCTGAGCGGAGTCCTCGGTCAGGACGTTCTGGGCGAGTAGCGAGACATTGTCGAGGCCGCTCCACGACCAGGTCCCTGCTGGCCTGATGACCCCGGGATCTCCGACGATGGCCTGGAAGTCGGTGAGCTTCAGCCCTGATGGCGCAAAGAACTCTGTCTCGCCGGCCTGCAGAATCGGCTCGTGCAGGACTGGGGGCGTGCCGAACGGAAGGCTCTTAGCGTAGGCCAGGGCGTGGCAGGCCGAAGCCGAGAGCAAGGGTGCCGATGTGGTTGGCGTCGTGCCGACTGTCAGATTCTGCGCCTCAATCAGCGGATAGCTGAGCTGGATGTCCGGGCCCTTCTCGTTAGACACCATCGGCTTGGACGTGATGACGTCTATTCCCGCGGTCTGATCGAAGGACGAGTACGAGAAGCCCTGGTAGACATCGGGGTAGATGGTGAGGAGCGCCAGGAATGGCTCGCGGCCCGACGGATCGCCTCCGAGAACTGGCCGCTCGCCGAGCTGCTTCATCTGCGCTCCGCTCACGGATTGAACGGACGCAGGCTCGATATCGCCTGTTGCCCCCTCAGGAAAGTCGTTGAGCGCCAGGACGACGGTCACTGGCTGCGTGAGCTTGCTAAGGACTTTGACGGAAAGCTCGAAGTGATAGCGAAAGCTCGTCCCGGCTGCGGGCGGGCTAGCGGGCGGCGGGGGCGGCGGCGGTGACGGGGGCGGCGGCGGGACGGACAGGCTGGACGACGACACCGCAGGTGAGTTCGAGGACGGTGACTGCGATCCTGACCCGCCGCTGGCAGTTGGTGTCGTGCTGGGCTCCGGACTTGCCGTGGTTGTTGGATTCGCAATAGCAGACGGCGACGGCGTGGGCGTCACGACGGGAATCTTCGGGCACTGCATTCCCGGAATGCGTGATCGGCTGGTGGCGGACCCGTAGTGAGGGCGAAATGCCTCCGTGAAGGCGGTCATGCTAATGGCGGCCGTTACATTTGGCTGGCTGGCGAAGACTGAGACCGCCGCTTGGGGGATGTCGGTCGTTGGCGGCCCGGGCGGCAGCCACCACCAGCCAAATACGCCAGCGCCTGCAGCGACGGCGAAGGCGACGACCGCTCGCCAGAGAGAAGTAAAGCGACCTATCCGACTGGCGGGACTACTGGTAGCTGCGGGTGACTCAGGGGAGTTGGCTGCGGTTGAATTCATGAGGAATCTCCGTCGAGCGACCTTTAGCAATGCTTCAACATAGGAGGCGAGCTTTGCAGTGAATAAGTCATCTCACCGCGGCGCGCAAACGGTCAAGTACGGCGCGCGCTGGCGGTGCTTAGGGGGCTGGCCCTAGCCCTGCGAGCTCATGGATATGTCGTACTAGGAGTCCACGGCAGGCTGGCCGGTGTAGTTGGGCCCAGCATGTCAGCCCGTACTGCCAGGATGTTGCCGCGTGGATAACGCAGAGGAGGCTGTCGGTGACTGAGGTGAGCCCTTACCGGGTGGAAGTTCCAGACGCCGAACTTGACGACCTCCGGGACCGGCTGCGCCGGACGCGCTGGCCCGACCGGGAGACCGTCGCTGACTGGTCGCAGGGCATCCCGCTCACCTACCTGCAGGAGCTGTGCGCCTACTGGGCTGATGGTTACAGCTGGCGGACCCTCGAGAGTCGGCTTAATCAATTCCCCCAGGTGACTGTGGTTGTGGATGGACTGGCCATTCACGTTGTCCATGTCCGCTCCTCGCACCCAGACGCTGTGCCGCTGGTGATGACGCACGGGTGGCCGGGCTCGATCGTGGAGTTCCTGGACGTGATCGGCCCGCTAACTGACCCGGTTGCCCACGGCGGGTCGGCGCAGGACGCGTTCCACCTGGTGCTGCCGACCTTGCCCGGATTCGGCTTCAGCGCCAAGCCCGCGACCTCGGGCTGGGGCGTGCCACGGATCGCCGACGCCTGGGCGGAACTCATGCCGGCCCTGGGTTACCAGCGCTACGGCGTGCAAGGCGGAGACTGGGGCTCCTCGGTCTCCACCGATCTAGCCGTGCGCCACCCGGATGCCGTGCTCGGCCTGCACCTGACCATGCCGGTCGTCGATCTGCGGGCAGCGGCACAAGCGGTCGGGGAGCTCGATGAGCGGGACAGAGTTGCGTTCGAAGCAATGGCACACTACGTCAAGGACGAGTCCGGCTACTCGACCGAGCAGTCGACCAAGCCCCAGACAGTGGGCTATGGGCTCGCGGACTCACCGGCCGGACTGGCCGGCTGGATCGTGGAGAAGTTTCACGGCTGGACCGACTGCGACGGCGATCCGGAGTTGATCTTCACCAAGGACCAGTTGCTTGACAACGTGATGATGTACTGGCTGCCCGGATCCGGTGCCTCATCGGCCCGGCCGTACTGGGAGAGCTTCCGGCGCACGCAGCTCACGTCGGTGCCGGTGCCGACCGGGTGTTCGGTCTTTCCCCGTGAGCTGTTCCGCCCGTCTCAGCGGCTCGTCCAGACCAGGTATCCGGACCTGCGCTACTGGAACGAGCCGAGTCGCGGCGGCCATTTCGCCGCCTTCGAGCAGCCGGCCCAGTTCACCCAGGAAGTCCGGAGCTTCTTCCGTCTGGTGCGCTGATCGCGCTCACGGACTGATCAGCTGGCTGTCGCCGCGCACAGCTGCCGTCTCAAGTCCACCTATGCCGGCCGACGGACGGTTATCAGCCGACGGCATCTCGACGAGTTCCTGAGCGCCGATCGGCCGGTGACTTCCCCGCTTGCCCCGGCGCCCGGCAGCCTCAGACGGTGAGGTGCCGACGCTTCAGTCTTCCTCTTCCCACGGATCGATCAGGTCGATCCCCGTCTCCCGAAAATCGGCGACGTTGCGCGTCGCTAGCGCCGCCCCGTGGGTCCGGCAGATCGCGGCGATCTGGGCGTCAAACCCCTCGATCGGCATACCCAGCCGCTCCCGGCGACTGACCACCAGCGGATACTCCCCGGCCGCAGCCTTGTCAAAGGCCAGCACCTGCTCGGCGAAAGTACCGAAGACCTCGGTCGCAAGCGACCTCAGCTGCTCTTGCCGCCGCCCGGCAGGCAGCCGCTCGATCCCATACAAGATCTCCGCCACCGTGAC
>JASHXW010000187.1 GCA_030043395.1 Streptosporangiaceae bacterium | reverse complement strand
ATGAACCCGACTGTCAGGGCTGGCGGGCGCCTGCTCGCCGCCTGCTTCGCGGCGTCAGTCGCGCTCCTCGCCGCCGGGTGCGGAACCGGGCACTCGCCGAGCAGCGCGGGAACAGCGACGGTCACGATCACCGCGACTCCCACGACTTCGGCCGCGGCGACGTCTCCTGCCCCGGCGCCGTCATCGTCTGCCCCGTCCGGTCCGGGCCAGTGCGCGACGTCCGACCTCAAGGTAACGGTCGGCGGCGGCAACGCAGCCGCGGGCAGCACCTACTACACGATGGACTTCACCAATATCTCCAGCGCAGCCTGCACTGTGTACGGATACCCCGGTGTCTCCTTCGTGACCGCAGCCGGAAGCCAGGTCGGCGCGCCGGCGAGTCGCGGCGGCACGACGCCGCGCGCGCAGATAACCATCCAGCCTGGCGCGGTCGCTCACGCCACGCTGCAGATCGCGGACGCCGGCAATTTCCCGTCGTCGTCGTGCGGTCAGATCGTGAACGTCTCCTTGCTGAAGGTCTACCCGCCCAACCAGTACTCCGCGGTGACCATCGCACTGAGCAGCCAAACCTGCTCCAAGAAGTCGGTCGTGACGATGAACGTCAGCACGATCAGCGCTGGATCGTGACGGCCTGACTCACCGGTCGGGGTGAGCATGGTTGACCGCCCGATCAAGGTCCGCCATCGTCCGGCGATGTCCGGAGATTCAGACATCGCGCCTGACGACGCATCATCATGATGGGCATGCACCTAGCACGTGCCGTCATTGCGGGCCGCTTGTCAAGAAGCCTGTGCGTGCTGGCGATCGCTGTCGCGGCCGTGACCTGCGGCGTGCTGCCAGCTCATGGCCCCGGTGGCGCGGCCTCGGCCCTGGCCGAGGCCGCAGTCCCGAGCGGGCAGAACGGACCCACGTCGGTAGAGACCGAGGCCGTCAACTGGGCTATTGGCCAGATTGGCAGTAAGAGCTACGACGGATTGTGCCTGACGCTCGTCACCGATGCCTATCAGACGGGCGCGGGCTTCAACATCGAGTCCCTGACGAACTACGGCACGTTCAACGCCAGTACCTACCCGCAGGAAGTGTGGGACGACGGATTCAAGTCGGGCGTCACCGGGGGCAGCAACACGACACCTCCCTACGGAGCCCTGGTCTTCTATAACGCATCGGGCCCGGGAGCCAGCGACCCATCTGACTACAGCCACGTCACGATCATGGGCAGCAACGGCGAGATGATCTCCAGCCCGGATGTCGTCAACGAGAGCGTCGTGCACTACGAGACAATGGCGCAGGTAGCCGCCGCCCACCCGTGGAATACCTATGTCGGGTGGTGGCTTCCGGATGGCACGGCCGCAAGCCGCAACTCCGCCGGAGTAGTGGACAAGGACGGCGCGTTCTACACCGGCGCGATCGGCCAGCCCTGGACTCTCATTGTCAGCCACGGTGATAAGCCCACTGCAATCTCCGTATCCGGTAGCGCCGCTGCGGTGATCGACAAGGACGGCGCGTTCTACACCCCCGCCGTGGGAAAGCCATGGACCCTGCTGGTCAGCCACGCGGACAAGCCAACGGCGATCTCGGTCTTCGGTACGGCGGTCGGAGTCATCGACAAAGACGGCGCGTTCTACACCCCCGCGGTGGGCCAGCCGTGGACTCGCTTGGTCAGCCACGCGGACAAGCCAACGGCGATCTCGGTCTCGGGTTCCTCGGCCGGGGTCGTCGACAAGGACGGCGCGTTCTACGCCACGGCCGTCGGTAAGCCATGGTCCCTGCTTGTCAGCCACGGCGACAAGCCCACCGCCATCGCCGTCTCGGGCACTGCCGCCGGCGTCGTGGACAAGGACGGGGCGTTCTACACGCCCGCCGTGGGCCAGCCCTGGAAACTGCTGGTCAGCCACGGCGACAAGCCCACCGCGATCTCCGTATCAGGAACCGCCGCGGCAGTGATCGACAAGGACGGGGCTTTCTACGCAAGCGCAGTCGGCCAGCCATGGACCCGGTTGGTCAGCCCAGCGGACGAGCCCACCAGGATCAGCGTCGGCGACTGACTCCAGTGCTCAGGCGCCCTGGGCTGTTGCGGCGGCGCGGAGCAGGCGGTACAGGACCTGCTGGTCGCCGAGGCGATGCCGAAGCTCGCGCTCGAGGCCGCCAATCGGGACGAGGTTCTGCGGTGCGCGCGGGTCCTTGTGCGGCGAGCTAGCCAGGGGCGGCAGGACCCGGGCGGTCAAGTCTGCCAGGCGGATGACCTCCGGGACCGGCAGGTCGGCCGAGCACTCGAGGCGCACGACGCCCGACCACGGCACGCCCGGCGTCCCGGGAAGCTGCAGGTACCACGAGTTGCGCCGCCAGGACGTGCCCATCGAGTAGGCAGGTGTCCGCTGACCAGGCCGTAGCGCGCCGACGACTGCGGCCTGCTCGGCGGGCAGGTAAGACGCGTGATGGGTCTTGATATAACCGACGGTCCGCTCCAGGTGCGTTCGCCCGCGCAGCGGCCCGTCCACGACGAGCAGGTCATCGCCATCTGGATGCTCGCCGCGGAACCTCAGCGCGAGCTGGACCTCGGCGTCGGTGAGCTGGCGCTGCAGGGCAAGCGACAACTGGTCGAGCCCGGGCCCGTCGGCCAGCCGGGCCGGGTACGTCGCAGAGCGAGTAACGATGTCGCTCGCGCTCCGCGCCGCCGTGAACAGGCCGCGCTTGACCGCAACCTCGACCACCTGCGCCGCGCCGTTGCAGCACACCAGGCCCGCGGCGAAGGACGCGGCGATCCCAGGGGCCGGCTGCGGGCTGCCGCCATGCACCCAGACCCG
>JASHXW010000020.1 GCA_030043395.1 Streptosporangiaceae bacterium | reverse complement strand
AGTCCGCCGCGGTAGATGAACGGGGAGTACTCGCCGACCCGCCAGACCATCAAGAAGATCGTCACGAGGCCCGCGGCGCCGAAGAGGTCGAGCAGTGCGCGGATCAGCAGCGTGGCCGCCCGGCTACCGGATGCCTGGCCGGACGCTGCCTGGCCCGGCGCCGCCTGGCTGGAGGCCGGCTGGCTGGAGGCCGGCTGGCTGGAGGCCGGCTGGCTGGTGGCCGGCTGGCCCGGCGCCGCCTGGCTGGAGGCCGACTGGCTGGTGGCCGCCTGGCTGGTGGCCGCCCGGCCTGCTTCACCTCGGCCGAGCCTTGGCCAGAGCAGCGCCAGCATGGCGCCGATGAGCAGTCCGAAGGCCCTGGTGTCCGTTCCCTCGTAGACCCTGGTCGGATCCATGCCCGGCTGGTACCAGTGCGCCATGGCGAAGATCGAAGCGGCCGCCAGGACAGCCGTGGGCAACGCCAGCCAGCGCATCGACACGCCCAGCTTGCGGGCCACCACGAGACCAGCGAGCAAGAGAAGCGGCCAGACAAGGTAGAACTGCTCCTCGACGGCAAGCGACCACAGATGGTCAAGCGGCTGTGGTGGCGCGAACCTGGCAAAGTACGACTGGGCCTTGACGATCTGGTACCAGTTGCTGAAGTACCCGGCAGCGGCCCCGACAGCGCCGCGCAGGCTGTCCAGCCTGGCGCGATCGAAAAGCGTCACCCACGCCGTGACGACCGCGAGCATCACGAACAGCGCCGGCAGCAGCCGCCGTGCTCGCTTGAGCCAGAAGTCGCCGAGCCGGATGCGCCCGATCTTCGACCATTGACCGATCAGCAGGCCGGTGATCAGGAATCCGCTCAGCGTGAAGAACACTCCGACGCCGAGCAGGCCGCCCTGGGCCCACGCGAACTGCTCGTGAAAGGCGATGACAGCGAGTACGGCGATCGCGCGCAAGCCATCCAGGCCAGGCATATAGCGCTGGCCCGCGCTCACAGGCTTTGGCATCTTCCCCCCTAGCCGCGCTCGTGCCTGCTCTGGTCGTGCGGCATTGCGGTCACTCGGTCTGGAAAAAGCTACCCACTATGGGTTAAGGACTCAATGTTGGTGCAGGAAAGAAACGGCGTATCAGGTTGCGATCCAACAACGGCAGCGCACGGCCAGTTCTCCGTCCCAGCCGCCTGGCGCCCTCGCACCATAGGCTTACCCAGTGGACCGCCCGTATGTGCTGCTGAGCTGCGCGATATCGCTGGACGGCTACCTTGACGACGCCGGTGCGGAGCGGCTGCTCCTGTCGGGAGAGCAGGACCTCGATCGCGTCGACGAGTTGCGTGCGGGCTCCGATGCGATCATGGTCGGCGCGGGGACCATCCGGGCCGACGATCCGCGCCTGACCCTGCGCTCGCAGCCGCGCCGCGAGGCAAGGATCGCCGCCGGACAGCCGCCGGACCCGGTCAAGGTGACGCTGACCGGCAGCGGGGACCTCGATCCGTCCGCGCGCTTCTTCACCGCCGGTGACGCTGAGCGGCTCGTCTTCGCCTCGTCTGCGGCCGTCACGAAGGCACGTGACCTCCTGGGCAAGTCCGCCGAGGTGATCGACGCGGGTGACCCGGCTGATCTGCGCCAGGTTCTGGCGGGCCTGGCCAGCCGCGGTGTCGGCAGGCTCATGGTCGAGGGCGGGACCTCGGTGCTCACCCAGTTCCTCACCGCGGGGCTAGCCGACGAACTCCAGCTCGCGGTAGCTCCGGTGTTCGTCGGCGACTCCGGCGCTCCCCGGTTCACCGGTGACGGCGCGTTCCGGTGGAACGCGCAGCATCCGGCCAGGCTCACTGAGGTCAGCCAGATCGGGAACGACGCCCTGCTCCGCTATGCCCTGTCGGAGCGCTATCCGGCAGGCCCGGAGCCTGACTGAGTTGCCCGGTGGCTAGGGCTACGGCGACTCGACCAGCCGGAAGGCGTCGGGCAGTGCGGTGAGGATGTCCGCGGCGCCGATCGGGGCATCGCGAGCGGCGAGGCGCCCGGCCATGCCGTGCAGGAACGCCGCGGCGCCGGCCGCTGACCGGGCCGGCTCCAGGCCCTGAGCCAGCAGCGCCCCGGCCAGGCCGGACAGCACGTCACCTGAGCCAGCCGTGGCCAGCCACGGCGTGCCCGTCGCGTTCACCACCGCAGGCTCGGCGGAATCCGGCGTCGCGATGACAGTTGTCGACCCCTTGAGCAGAACGGTTACCCCCAGCTCGGCCGCCGCCCTCCTGGCCGACTCGAGCCGGTGCGACTCGATCTGGTCGTGATCGCCGCCCAGCAGCCTTGCAAGCTCGCCAGCGTGCGGCGTGATCAGCGTCATCGCGCCGTCCGGGCGGGCGAGCAAGTCCTTGTGCTTGGCAAGCACGGTCAGCCCGTCCGCGTCGACCAGGACCGGCAGCGCGGTGCCAAGCACGGCGGTGAGCAGCGCGGCGGCATCGTCGCCGGTGCCCAGGCCCGGGCCTGCCACCCAAGCCTGAACCCGCCCAGCCGCCTCGATCGCCTCGGCCGCGGGCTGGCCCTCGCGCAGGACCGTGATCACAGCCTCAGGCCAGTGCTGCCTGACGATGTCGGCGGCCGCCCTGGCGGACACCAGGCGCACCATGCCGGCGCCTCCCCTGATCGCGCCGCCGACGCTGAGCACGGCGGCGCCCGTATACCTGTCGCTGCCCGCGAGCACCCCGAGCACGCCGCGGCGGTACTTGTCAGACTCCGCGCCTGGCTGCGGCAGCAGCTCGGCCACGTCGCCGGACTGGAGCGCGACAGCGGCGGGCTCGCGCCCAAGATGCGGGCCGAGCCCGATGTCAACGAGCTGCACAGTCCCCGCGTAGCTCGCGCCCGGATCGATCAGCAGGCCCGGTTTCACCGCGCCGAACGTCACCGTCACGTCGGCGCGGATGGCGACGCCGTCGACAACCCCGGTATCGGCGTCGACCCCGCTGGGCAGGTCGGTAGCCACGACGAAGGCCCCGTCCTCCGACGCACGTCCGACCAGGCCGGCCAGGCCGGCGGCAGGCTCGCGTAGTCCGCCCTTTCCGCCGATGCCCAAGATGCCGTCGATGATCAGGTCGGCACCGGCCACAGCATGCGCGGCAGCGGAGTCACCAGCCTGCACGACCCGGCCGCCCGACTGGCGCAGCTCCGTCGCTGCTGCCTCGTGCAGCCGCGCTCCCACGGCGACCGCAGTGACGCTGGCGCCGCGCCCGGCCAGCCGCGCGCCGGCGAACAGCGCATCTCCGCCGTTGTCGCCAGTTCCGGCGAGCAGCACCACTCGCGACCCGTACACCCGGCCGAGCAGGCTGGCGCAGACCGACGCCAATCCGGCTGCGGCCCGCTGCATGAGGGCACCCTCAGGTACCAGCGCCATCAGCGCGGACTCAGCTGACCTGACCTCACTCACCGCATAAGCGGTCCTCATCGCTCACCTCGCTGACCGGCTGATGTCCGCTTACCCATTCCAAGGATTCCGCACCGACAACTGGCTGCGA
>JASHXW010000019.1 GCA_030043395.1 Streptosporangiaceae bacterium | reverse complement strand
GCGAAGGCTTCTCCTCGGCGCCGAGCGCGACCTTCATCCCGAACGTCCTGCGCAGCCCGATCGCCTGCGTGTAGTGATCACGATGAATGTGGGTGATCAGAAACCTGCGGATGTCGCCTAGCCCGGCTCCGATCGTGCCCAGCGAGCGCTCGAGCTGCTCCCTCGCGACCTCGATCAGCCAGCCCGAGTCGATCATGACCAGCCCGTCGCCAGTCTCGATCGCATAGGTGTTGACCGCTCGGAGCCCGTCCATCGGCAGCGGAAGCGGTATCCGGTAGATACCGGGGACGACTAGGTGGGCGCCTTCCTCAAGCCATTGCAGGCGGTCGCTCGACGGCGTGCTCTGCGCCGCTGCTTGCTCGGCTGGCTTGCCGACCGCCTGGTCGGACACCTGGTCAGGCGATGGAGGCATTGGAACATTCTGGCATACCACCCACATCGCGCAGCTTCCCGGTGTGAGGGGCACGCGGGGCGCGCAGGAGCGCGAGTACGCCGGCCGTCCTGCTAGACGCCCAGGCTGCTCTTGGCCGCAGCCTCGAAGACGCGATAAGGCAGCACGCGCTTGGCGAGCAAGCCGACCCGCTCGCCTGCCTTGCCCACGGACACCCGTCGCGGCGGCCTGGAGGAGTTCAGCACTCGCCGGACCACGGCCGCGACATCGTCGGCGGGTACTCCGTTGGCCTCGTCGCGCTCCATCAGCTCGACGGCCTTGCGTGCCGCGGCGCTGTAAGGCGAGTCATCAGTCGCGGCCTGGGCCATCCGCCTGCTGGCCGTGAAATCCGTCCGCACGTTGCCGGGCTCGACGAGCGTGACATGGACGCCAAACGGCGCCACCTCGTAGGCCAGCGACTCCGCGTAGCCCTCGAGCGCGAACTTGCTCGCGCTGTAGAAGGCCTGGAAGGGGATGCCGATCGCGCCGCCGATCGAGCTCATCAGCACGATGCGGCCGCCGCCAGCCGCGCGCATCGCCGGCAGTACCTGCTGCACGACCCGGACGCATCCCCAGAAGTTCGTCTCCAGCTGCGCCTTCGCCTCACCGATCGAGCAGTCTTCGGCTGCGCCCGCCAGACCCCAGCCCGCGGCCGCGACGACCGCATCGAGCTTCCCGCCGTCTTCGAGCAACGCGGCCACTCCGGCGTTCACCGACCCGTCGTCGTCCACGTCCATCACGAGGCCCGTCCAGCCGCCCGACGACGTCCCTCGCCTGCTTGCCCCTGTTACGGTCCACCCGGCCGCGTGCAGGTCGTCGGCGCACGCCTGGCCGATCCCGGCCGATGCGCCGGTCACGAGCACAGATCTGGCAACGTCGTTCATGGATCTCCGATCTGGCGGCTGATCTTCGGCTGATCTTCGGCCGACCTGGCGGCTCAACTCCGAGCTCGGTGCCGAGCGGCCGGACGGCGAGCTCGGTGCCGAGCAGTCGTTCGGCGAACTGAAGGAGAATGATGTCATGGCGGCGCGCCCAGGGATGATCCGATGAGCCTCGACGTCGTCGTGCGCGGAACCACCATCCCCGCAGACGAGCTGGCCTGGCGGTTCTCCAGGTCGCCAGGTCCGGGCGGACAGTCGGTCAACACGGCGGACACCCGGGTGGAGCTGTCGTTCGACCTCGGGGCCACGTCGGCGTTGCCGCCGGAGCTGAAGGAGCGTGCGCTGCGTGCGCTCGAGGCCCGGCTCACCGACGGCACGGTCACCGTCGTCGCTTCGGAGTACCGGTCCCAGCTTCGCAACCGGGAAGCCGCGGCGGAGCGGCTGGCCGAGCTGCTGACCGAGGCGACCGCGCCGCCGCCGCGCCCGCGGCGCAAGACCAGGCCCACCCGCGCCTCGGTAGAACGGCGGCTCGCTGACAAGCAGCGCAGGGGACAGACCAAGCGGTTGCGCCGGTCGACTGACGACTGAAGCACCGACGGGCCACCCGTGGCCGGCGAGCCGTCCGCACGGCCGCCTAGGCGATGTACATAGCCCATAATGCTCTAACAAACCCGATCGTACGATTAGCTACTAATGACCACAATGAAATTTGAAAAAATATTGTCGCTTCTGTTGCGACCCGAGGCCTACCACTACTAATGTCCGTAAGGCTAAATCCCATTGGGGGGATAAGCCGATGGGCGAGGAAAACTGGACTCGCCGTGAGTCCGGCAAAATTAGTGGCACGGTAGTCCCGCCGCCTGCGGCCGCGGGCAGTGCTCCCCTGCCCCAGCGCAAGCAGATGGGGCGCGCAAAGCGCCCAGATGGTACCGAGCATGCAGCCCCCCAAGTCGAGCGTCCGCCGCTGCCTGACTCGCTCAGGATGTTGCTGAGGTCAGATCCGCCGGCGCAGGCTCTTCGTAGCCCGTCGGCGCCAGTGGCCGATGCGCCAAAGCCAACCGCGCCGAAGCCAACCGCGCCAAAGCCGGCCGCGCCAAAGCCGGCCGCGCCGAAGTCAGCCGGACGCAATTCAGCGGGGCTGAAGCCGGCGGGACCGAGATCAGCGGGGCTGAGCTCAGCAGAGCCAGCCTCGGCCCAGCCACTGCCGGCCGAGCCAGCGACGGTCAAGCCAGCGACGGCCAAGCCAGCGACAGCCAGGCCAGCGCTCTCGATAGTGAAGCCAGTTCCAGCCGACCAAGCCTCGCAAGAGCACGAGCCAACCCGGCGGCAGCACCGGCCACACATCGTCTGGCTCGCCGTGCTCACCGTGATCGTCCTGCTGACCGCGACTGGAACGGCGATAGCGCTGCTGCGCCAAGGCAATGGCAACAGTGACGCTGGCGGCTCGGCGGGGTTGAGCGCCGCCGCCGCCGTCCGGGCTCAGGCCGCGCGCTGGATCTCCCGCGAGATCAGCCGGAACGCGGTCGTCGGCTGTGATGCAGTCATGTGCAGCGCCCTGTCCAACGCAGGCGTCCCCCCGTCCGTCGTCCAGGAACTCGGCCCCACCGCTCCTGATCCGCTCGGGGTCAACGTCATCGTGGCCACCGAAGTGCTGCGCAGCCAGTTCGGCACTCGCCTGGCCAGTGAATACGCGCCCCAGGTCCTGGCGACTTTCGGCCACGGCGCGCAGCGGGTAGATATCCGGCTCGTTGCTCCTTACGGAGCCGCCGCCTACATGACGGCTTCACGTCAGGCACTGGCTACTCGCAAGCAAGTCGGCACCGAACTGCTCGGCAACAGCCAGATCATCATGCCCAGCGCGGCGCGCGGGTACCTCGCGGCTGGCAGCGTCGACCCGCGGATCCTCGACATGCTCCCGGTCCTCGCGCGGCTGCACCCGATACGAGTGCTCGGCTTCTACAACGACGCTCCCGGGGCTGATCCAGCAGTCCCGCTCAGTGCCGTCAGGCTGGCTGGCGCTGTCCCGCAGGCCGGCATTTCCGCGACGGCTTACCTGCACTGGCTGCTGTCGTTCCTCGAACAGCAGCGGCCGCCTTACCGGCCGGCGAGCATATCCACGATCTCCGTTGACGGCCAGGTCGCGGTAGCTGTCAGGTTCGACTGGCCGGATCCGATTGGCCTACCTAACCAATGATGAGCGAGGACCTATGAACGGCAGGGCTCGGCTCGGATGGGCAGTCCGGCTTCTTGGCATGGCCGCTTTGGCGGTCGGGCTGCTGGCCGGGATCGCGCCCACCGCGGCGCAGGCATCGAGGTCGGCGGCCACGAGCCATACTGGCGACGGCTGGCTCCGGCTCGCGCACTTCTCGCCGAACACACCGGCAGTGGATGTCTACCTCTACTCGTTCGACTCATCCACTGCCCTGATCGTGCTGCACCACGTGAAGTACGGCACCGCATCCCCCTACGAAGAGGTCCCGAGCGGCGTCTACACCGTGGCCATGAGGCTGGCAGGCGCGAAGCCAACGTCGCAGCCGGTACTGTCCACCACGGTGGACATCCACCCTGGCAAGGCTTATACCGTCGCGGGCCTCGGGCCGGCGAAGGGACTGCGACTGCAGGTTCTGCGCGACAGGCTCAGCACCCCCCGTGGCAAGGCGCTGGTGCGGATCATCCAGGCGTCGCTGACCCAGCCGAGGGTCACGCTGCGGGCAGGCAAGAAAGTGCTGGTCTCCGGCCTGAAGTTCGGGTCCGTGACCGGTTACATCACGGTCTCGCCAGGCACCTGGCGGGTCAGTGCGACCGGCGAGACCAAGCACACAGCCTCGTCGGTGGCGCTGGTCGCGGGCACGGTCCACACGATCGTCGTGCTCGACAAGTCCGGCGGACTCGTGCTCGACCCGCTGCTGGACGCAGCGGGGAGCCAGGTCGCTCCATCGGGCTCCGCGGATACCGGCTTCGGCGGGATGGCCCCGCGGCAGTTGCCGTCGAGCCTGCCGTGGATCGCGCTGGTCTGCGCCGGCCTGCTGCTGAGCCTCGCCGGGGCCGCGATGGCGCGCCGGCCACGCGCTGCCGCGGCGGGCAGGCTTGTCTCGAGCCGTTCTTTGAGCGATAACAAACCGCCCGCGGTGACGTGATCGACCAGGCCGGCCGCACGGATGGCATGACAAGTTCGCCGCACCGCTCGCCGCCCATGCATCGCCGCCCGCCGACGAGGCGCGAACGCGTCCAGTTCGCCGGAGTGATCCTGATGGCCGGCGGGCTGCTCGCCGTGGCCTTCGGCCTGGGTGCGTGGGCGCAGGATGGCTGGGCACTAGGCGCCAGGACCGTGCCCGCCAGCCTGGCGGGCAAGATTCACCGGGCGCCTGTGCCGCACGATCCTCCCGCCAAAGCACCGAGCCCATCCGGCCAGGCAGACGTGGCCAGGCCAGTACGGCTCGTCATCCCGGCGATCGGCGTCAGCACCAGGCTGATCCGCCTCGGCCTGACGTCCTCAGGCGCGCTGCAGGTCCCGCCGACTGCCTCGGTCGCCGGGTGGTTCACTGGCAGCCCGCGGCCCGGCGCGATCGGCTCGTCGGTGATCGCCGGGCACATCGACTCCTACCTGGGACCTGGCGTCTTCTACCGGCTTACCGACCTGCGACGTGGCGAGGACGCTTACGTGATCGGCGCCAACCACAGGGTGGCCATCTTCAAGATCACCTCGGTGCGCAGCTACCTCAAGACCCACTTCCCGACCAAGAAGGTGTACGGACCGGTACCCGACGCTGAGCTGCGCCTGATTACCTGTGGCGGCGCGTTCGACTATGCCGACCGCCAGTACCTCAGCAACGTCGTGGTCTACGCCGTCCTGGTGCACTGATCCCGGATCTGGCTTCGGCTCAGACTGGGGGTGTACCTAGATACACCCCCAGTCCGGGTGTCACCCACACCGCGAATCCCGCCGGTCCCCGGCAGACTGGACGGCATGCGTCAAGCCGAGGGAGATTGCTCGATGGCTGGCATCATGATCACTCCGGTCGAACCAGGCGGGCGGCTGCGCCTGCGGAGTCGCTATTCCTGGGTGGCTGAGCGAGCTGTC
The DNA here is from genome assembly GCA_030043395.1 of Streptosporangiaceae bacterium. The sequence goes on along the minus strand of JASHXW010000019.1, from coordinate 3,306 downwards.
GACGCCGCACATGGGCTCGTCCTGGGCTGCATGGGTGCGCTACCGGGGTTTGCCCTGGTCCTGTTCGTGATCCTGGTCGGCAGGTCCAACGCGCCCGGTGGCCAGGGCCACCACTCGCTGCGCTTCGTGGCCGCGATCTTCCTCTTGTCCGGCGTGGCGCTAGGCATCCGCCGGCTGCCCAGCCTGGCGCGGAGGCTGGCTGGGCGTTGGTGCGCCACCCCCATCCCCGTGCCGTACCGGCCCAGGCCGCAGGACGCGGACGACGGCAGCGTGGCGAGGTTCGCACGCCGGGCGCACTGGATCGCGACTGACCCAGCCACCTGGCGGGATGCGGCCTGGACGTGGGTAAACGCCTGCGGCGGATTCCTTCTGGCCGCCTTGCCCGGCATCCTGATGGGCACCGGGATCCTCACCGCGTTCGTGATCGTCCCGCACATCCTGCAGACGCAGAACGGCATGCGGCTCTTCGCGGCAACCCTGATAACTCTCGTCAGCGTCGGTCTCACGGCATTCGGGCTCACGATCGCGCAGCCGATGCTGCGAACCTATGGCTCACTCGCCAGTTCCTTGCTCGGCCCGACCAGGGAGACTCACCTGACGGACCAGGTCCAGCATCTGGCACTGTCACGTTCCGAGACAATCGACGCGGGCGCCGCGCAGATACGCCGGATCGAGCGCGACTTGCACGACGGCGCCCAAGCCCGGCTGGTCGCGATGGGCATGACGCTCGACATTGCCGAGCAGCTGCTCGACACCAACCCGGACGCCACCCGCAGGCTGCTCGCAGAGGCTCGCGAGTCGTCGGCCAAGGCGCTCGCTGAGCTGCGCAACCTCGTGCGCGGCATCCACCCGCCCGTGCTTGCCGACCGGGGCCTGCCCGAGGCCCTGCGAGCGCTCGCACTGGACAGCCCGGTGCGCGCCAGGCTCGACGGCGGGTTGCCCGGCCGCCCGCCCGGGCCGGTCGAGTCGGCGGCGTACTTCGCGGTCAGCGAGCTCCTCGCGAACGTCTCTAAGCACGCGCGGGCCAGTCATGCCTTGATCGACGTCCGTTATGAGCGCGGTTCGCTGCGGATTGGCGTCTGCGACGACGGCATCGGCGGCGCCGATCCTTCCCTCGGCACCGGCCTGTGCGGCATCGAGCGCCGGATAGCGGCCTTCGACGGCGTCATGGCCGTGTCCAGCCCGCCAGGTGGACCGACCGTGGTGAACCTGGAGATCCCTTGCGAGTTGTTATCGCTGAAGATCTTTTCTTGCTGAGGGACGGGCTCAGCCGGATGCTCGAGGCGCACGGCATCGAGATAGCGGCAGCTGTCGACAACGGGGAGGACCTGCTCACCGCGGTCACGACCTGCCAGCCGGACGTCGCAATCGTCGACGTCCGGCTGCCGCCCACGTTCACCGACGAGGGCCTGCGGGCCGCGATCACGGCGAGGCGGGAACGGCCAGGCCTGCCGGTGCTTGTCCTCTCGCAGTACGTCGAGCACCTCTACGCGCGCGAGCTGCTGGCCAGCGGCGCCGGCGGCATCGGATACCTGCTCAAGGACCGGGTTCTTGACAGCGCCCAGTTCACTGACGCGATCCGGCAGGTCGCCGCGGGTGGGACCGCGATGGACCCGGAGGTGATCGCCAGGCTGCTTGCCCGCAACTCCGGCGACGACGCGCTCGGCACGCTGAGCCCGCGAGAGCGCGAAGTGCTCGCCCTGATGGCGGAGGGACGGTCGAATGCCGCCATCGCCCAGCGGCTCGTCATCACCGAGCGGGCGGTGGCCAAGCACACGGCGTCGATCTTCAGCCGGCTTGGCCTGCAGCCGTCCGACGACGACAATCGGCGCGTGCTTGCTGTTCTGGCATACCTCGGACAGTAAGCGAGGAGATTTCCGTGCGGTTTCCTGAGCTGTCAATTTGGGTTTCCTTCCGCGTTCCGGCAATGCTGGTTATAACGGGCGAGCCCAATTTCAAGGGCATAAACATAAACTCGTGACCTACTCGCCGTCGCTCAACGGGTTGCCCAGCGGCTGCGGGAACAGATCGCCTGCGCTGGTCTGGCGTCGTCGCCTGGCGTCGTCGTCTGCCATGGTGGTCTGGTGCGGGACGACGAGTCTTCGGAGCTGGACGTAGCCCGAACGGAGCTAGTCAGCTACGGATCTCGACTGCTCGCCGACGGGCTGGCGGTCGGCAGCGCGGGCAATCTCAGCGTGCGCTGCGGAAAGTGCGTCGCGATCACCCCGTCCGGGATCGGATACCACGAACTGCGGCCGCGTGACATCGCCGTCGTCACCCTCGACGGCGACGAGGTCAAGGCTCCGGAGGAGCCGTCCTCAGAGACCCCGATGCATCTGGCCGTTTATGCGGCCACTGGCGCGAAAGCGGTCGTGCATACGCACTCGCCTGAGGTGATCGCGCTGTCCGCGAGCCGGAGCGAGCTTCCGGCCATCCACTACGCGATCACTGATCTCGGCGGCCCGGTTCGCGTCGCTCCGTACGTCAGGTTCGGCTCAGCCGGCCTGGCGCAAGCGGCGGCCGGAGCACTGGCCGATCGCACGGCGGCGATCCTGCGCAACCACGGCGCGATCACCTACGGCAGCAGCCTGGACCAGGCATACGGCCGGGCGCTGCTGCTCGAATGGCTGGCAAGGGTTTACCGGCTGGCGCAGTCGTACGGCGATCCCGTTGTCCTGTCGGCGGCCGAGCTCGACGAGGTAGCCGCCGAGGCGCATCGGCGCGGATACGGCACGCGGCGAGGTGAGCGCGGCTAGTTGCCGCCGCCCTGGTTGCCGCCCTGACCGCCCGGGTTGCCGTGACCGTAACCGTAGCCGTGGCCAGGGCCGTGGTCGTAGTAACCGGGGCCGTAGGGGCGGCTGGCATCTACGAGCACCACGCTGCCGACTCGCACCTTGCCGCCCGGAGACACGTACATGACCCGGCCCGGAAGGACCGAGCCGAAGCCGGCGTGCACCCACTTGACCTGTGGCTGGAGGCCGAGGCCGGCCAGCACCCTGACCACGAGGCGGACTGGCTGCCCGACCAGGTCAGCCTGGTGTACGAAGACCATGGGCCGAGCTGCCCGGTGCTTGCTCGCCGTCACGCCTGACGACTTGGCCGGGTTCACCGCCGATACCGGGTCGCTGGCTAGCGAGCTGAACAGCCAGCCCGCGATGCCGATCACTGCCAGGCAGCCAACTGCCGCGAGTGCGAGCCGCTGAACGGACCATGATTTGCGCCGGGTCCCCTCGCCCGGGTTCGCGTAGGTCAGCGCCTGGGAGTCGGCCAGCGTCATCGGGTGCGCATCGGCCAGGGTGCGTGAGC
>JASHXW010000186.1 GCA_030043395.1 Streptosporangiaceae bacterium | reverse complement strand
CCACATCGCCAGGAGGCCGCTATGTACTCTCCTTTCCCCTACCAGATCGCCCAGCAACGACTCGCCGACCTGCGCCGCCAGGCGCAGCGTGACGCGCTGGTCACCGCCGCCCGTGAGAGCCGCCAGGCGCGCAAGAGCCTGCCCGGGCACGGCGCAGCCCGGCAACCTGTCATCGTGGTGCGGCGCGTGCTCGCAGGTTGGAGCTCGCACCCTTAACCGGTACTTGACACCGCCAACCTCATGGCCCACGAAACTGTCGCTTATTGGTCCAATAGCCGACAGTTTCGTGGGCTTTTCAATCCCTCGCTGTGACCTGTACCCTTCGCCCCAAGATGATCTGTCCACGCTGTTCGGCGGAGAACCCTTCCGGCCAGAAGTTCTGCGGCCAGTGCGGCACGGCGCTCGCGCTGGTCTGCCGCTCATGCGGGACGGCGAATCCTCCTGGCCAGAAGTTCTGCGGCGAGTGCGGCGCAGGGCTTGCGGTCGATCCCCAGCCCGGAAACGCCGTGCCGCCCGTGCACGGGCTTACGGTCCACCCGACGCCGACGGCCGAGCGCCGGCTGGTCTCGGTTCTCTTCGCCGACCTGGCCGGGTTCACCGCGCTGTCAGAGTCTCGCGATCCTGAAGAGGTCAGGGAGCTGCTTGCCAGGTACTTCGACAGCAGCCGAGCGCTGATCGAGCGGTACGGCGGCGTGGTGGAGAAGTTCATCGGGGACGCGGTGATGGCAGTGTGGGGCGCCCCGGTCGCCACGGAGGGCGACGCGGAGCGGGCGGTGCGCGCCGGGCTCGACCTCGTGGCCGAGGTCACGGTCCTGGGCACCGAGGCTGGGGTACCGGGGCTTGCGGTGCGGTGCGGGGTGGTGACCGGCGAGGTGGCGGTCACGCTCGGCGCCTCTCATCAGGGGATGGTGGCCGGCGATCCGGTCAACACGGCATCACGAGTGCAGGCGGCTGCCGGGCTGGGGACCGTCCTGACGGACGAGGTGACTAGGCGACTGGCCGGGGCCGGGGTCGGGTTCGCCGACGCCGGGGAGCACGTGCTCAAGGGCAAGGCGGAGCCAGTCCGGTTGTGGCGGGCAGTGCGGGTGCTCGCCGGGGTCGGCGGGTCGCAGCGGGTCGACGGGCTGGAAGCGCCGCTGACCGGGCGAGATGCCGAGCTGCACATGGTGCGAGAGCTGTTTCACGCGACGGCTGCGCGGCGGGTACCGCGGCTGGTGCTGGTGTCCGGCCCCGCCGGAGTGGGCAAGTCGCGGCTCGGCTGGGAGTTCCGCAAGTACATCGACGGGCTTGCGGAATCTGCGTGGTGGCACCAGGGCCGCTGCTTGTCCTACGGGGATGGGGTGGCGTTCTGGGCGCTGACGGAGATAGTGCGGCAGCGGCTGGGGATCGCCGAGGAGGATCCGGCTGACGTCGCGGCCGCCAGGCTGGCCGCCGGATTGGACGCCTATTTCACGGACCCAGCCGAGCGAGAGTACGTGGCGGTGCGGCTGGGCCGGCTGCTCGGGGTTTCAGTCGACGGCGATAGCGGGGGGCAGCTTGGCCGGGAGGAGCTGTTCGCCGGGTGGCGCCTGCTCTTCGAGCAGCTGGCCGACCAGGCCCCGGTGGTCCTGGTGGTCGAGGACGCTCATCATGGCGACGCCGGACTGCTCGACTTCCTTGAGTACCTGATCGACTGGATGCGGGACCGGCCGGTGTACGTGCTGGTGCTCGCCAGGCCCGAGCTCGGCCAGGCCCGGCCAGGAATCGGGACGGGGCGGAACCGGAGCACGCTGACCCTGGATCCGCTGGATCCGGTGTCCATGGATGCGCTGGTGGAGGCGCTCGTCCCGGGAATGCCGGACCCGGCGCGGGCGAAGATCACCGCCCAGGCTCAGGGTATTCCGCTGTTCGCGATGGAAACCGTGCGCTCCCTGATCGACCGGGACATCGTGCGGCCTTCAGGCGGGGTGTACCGGCTAGCGGGCGACATCGGGCAGCTAAGCGTGCCGGACAGCCTGCACGCGCTGCTGGCCGCCAGGCTTGATGCGCTGGCTCCCCTAATGCGGCGGCTGGTGGCCGACGCCGCCGTGATCAGCACCAGCTTTCCCGCCGAGGCGCTGGCCGCCGTCTCCGGGCAGGACCTGTCCGTCGTGCGGGCCGGGCTGGCCGAGCTGGTGCGCAAGGAGGTGCTCACCGTCTCCGCTGACCCGCTGTCCCCGGAGAAGGGCTCCTACAGTTTCGCTCAGCAGATGCTGCGTCAGGTTGCCTACGACACCTTGTCCAGGCACGACCGCAAGGCCAGGCACCTGGCCGTGGCCGCGCACCTGCGCGCCGCATTCCCCGGCGACGGGGAGGAAGTCGCTGAGCTAATCGCCAGGCATTACCTCAGCGCCCTGGACGCCGTGCCGGCCGACCCCGACGCAGGAGAGATACGAATCCAGGCCATCCTCGCGCTGAGCAGGGCCGCCGAGCGAGCTAACCGGGCTGGCGCCCCTGGGCTAGCCGCCGCGAACTACGCCGTGGCCGCCCGGCTCTCCCAGGCCCACCGCCCCGACAGCGAGCCAGCCGCAGCCGCGTTGTGGGAACACGCCGCCAGCGCGGCGGCAGCCAACGCCGATTACGCCGCGGCCGTAGAGCAAGCCGGCCTGGCTCGAGAGCTCTACCGGCAGGGCGGCGATACTCGCTCCTCTGCCCGCGCCCAGACCATCGCCGGACAAGCGCTGCGCATGTGGGGCCGTCTCTCCCAGGCCCGCGAGCAGCTAACTGCCGCCCTGGCAGTGCTGCGCGACAACCCGGGCACCGACACCGTCCGCGCCCTGATCGAACTCGCGTTCCTGGAGACGTCGGCAGGCGGGCCGGAGGCAGGCGCGCTCACCGCCGAGGCACTGGCCCTTGGCCAGGACCTGGCGGTGGACGAGGGCACTCTCGCGCGGTTGTTCACCGCTCGCGGGTTGTACCACGGTCACGCCGGCCGCAGATCGCAGGCGGCCGCGAGCTACCGGGAGGCAGTTCGGCTGGCCACCCAGGCCGGCGCCAGCGTGCGGCTCGGCATCGCGCTGCTCAACCTGTCCGACGTGGTGACCGGCACTGATCCCGCCGCAGGGGCGGAGGCCGCACGGGCCGCCGCCACTCATCTGCGCCAGGCCGGCGATCGCGACGCTCTCGCGGTAGCGGTCACGAACCTGGCCCAGGCTCTCCTGATGACCGGCGACTGGGACACCGCCGAGGCTGAGCTCACCCAGGGTGCCGAGGGCGACGGCCTGACGGACATCGAATCCTTCGCGTGCTGCCGGGCCTGGGTGTCGGCGCTTCGCGGCGACACCACTGGCGCCCAGCAGGCCCTCGCCGACCTGACTGACCTTCGGGCCAGCGAAGACCCGCAGGATCAGGCGATCATCGCGATCGCGGAAGCGTTCACCGCCGCCGCACTCCGCCAGCCGGCCGCCGCACTCCGCCACGCGCGGGCCGTTCTCAGCCATGCCGCAGCCGTGGGCATCAGCCAGGAGAACCTGCGGTGGGCGTGGCCACAGGCCGCCCGCGCAGCGCACGACCTCGGCGACCACGCCGCCATGACCGAGCTGCTCGCGATGCTCGACCGCTACCAGCCCGGCCAGCTAGCGCCTATGCAGCGAGCCGAGCGCGACCTGGCCAGCGCCCGCCTCGCCGCTGCCGAATCCGGAGCCGACGCCGCGGCGGCCTTCGACGCCGCGATCACGGGCCTGCGCCAGCACTCGACCCCCTACCACCTTGCCCACGGCTTGCTCGACTACGCCGAGTACCTGGTCAGCGTCGGCGATGACGATGCCGCGGCAGCCGCAGCGGCCGCAGCGGCCGCGGTCAGCGAAGCTCGCGGGATCGCCCGCCAGCTGGGCTGCCAGCCGCTACTCGATCGCGCGGACGCCGCGCAGTCCGCCACCTTGCGCCTCCCGGCACAGTAACGAGCACGGGGCTAGCTAACCGCGGTCACCAGTGCGGGTCTGCTGTGGATGGGAGCTTCGCGGTCCCGGTAAGTCCTGCGTGCTCATGGCGAGCCGGCCGTCCTCAAGCTGGAGAATCCGGTCTGCCTGATCGGCGATCGACTGGTCGTGCGTGACGACGACGACCGTCGTCCCCTCGGAGCGGGAGACGCTGCGCAAGAGGTCGATGATCGTCGAGCTGGTCTGGCTATCGAGATTTCCTGCTGGCTCGTCGGCGAGGATGATCGACGGCTTGTTGGCCAGAGCCCGGGCGATCGCTACCCGCTGCTGCTCGCCACCGCTCAGCAGGCCAGGCCGGCGTTCCTGCTTGCCCCCGGTCAGCTCGACCTGCTCAAGCAGCCGGGCCGCTCTCGCCTTGCGCTCTGCCCTGCCGACGCCGATGAACTCCATGGGGAGCATGACGTTCTGGGTCGCGGTCAGGTTCGGCACGAGGTTGTAGCTCTGGAACACGAAGCCGATCTTGCGGGCTCGGTAGCGGACCAGCTCCCTGGGCCTGAGCTGGGTGATGTCCTGGCCGTCTACGAAGATCATGCCGCTCGTCGGCTGATCGAGGGCACCCAGCAGGCTCATCAGGGTGGTCTTGCCGCTCCCGCTCCGGCCGACGACCGCGACGAACTCGCCGTCGGCGACGGCCATCGTCACCGTGTTCACGGCCATGACAGTGCGGTCTCCTGAGCCGAACGACTTCGTCAGCTTCTTTGTCTCGAGCACGGCTACTCGCTCCTCAGCACTTCGGCCGGCCGGATCCGGCCGATCATCCAGGCCGGTCCCGCGCTCGCGATGACCGCGACGACCAGAGCGGCTATCAGGCCCCCGAGGACTACGCCCCACCCGACTTGCGCGCTGACATCGGTCAGGTGACTGAGAAACGGGTTCGGCGCGCCGAACAAGCCGCGGGCTCCCGTGTCCTTCGACACCCCGCTGCTCGAGACGAGCGAGGAGGTGACCGGGCTCGCGGCGATGATGCCGGCCACCAAGCCAACGACCGCGCCGAGCACAGTGAAGGTCACCGCCTCGGTCGTGAACTGCGCCATGATCCGGCCATTCGAAGAGCCGATCGCCTTCAGGATCCCGATCTCCCGCTTGCGCTCCCGGACGATCATCACCATGACGAGGAGCAGGATGACGACGGCGGCCCCGACGGCGCCCGCGAGGCTGTAGAGGGCTATTCCCTTGACGTTGTCGAGGGAGCTGACGGCCTTGTCGGCGTCCCTGACCGGGCTCAGCACGCTCGCCAGCGGGCCGAGTCTGCGCTCGATCGCCGACGTCACCGACGCGAGCTCGGTCGCCGAGGCGACGGTGACGACCGCGGTCTCGACCTCACCGGTTCT
>JASHXW010000185.1 GCA_030043395.1 Streptosporangiaceae bacterium | reverse complement strand
ATAGGCCAGGAGGGATCGGGCAACGCTCCGCTCCTCGTCGACGTCCACGGCGGATCCTTCAGCGGCGCCTGGTCGCCCATTGTCGATCCATCCAGGCTCTACCAGCAGGAGCTGGCTCGCAGCGGGTGGACGGTTCTGCTCCTCAACTCCAGGGGTAGCGACGGATACGGATCAGACTTCGCCCGCGCCGCGCTGGGCGCGTGGGGGCAAGCCGATGGCCCGGATATCCATGACGCTATCGACGCCCTGATCGGGCAGGGACTGGCGGACCCGGCAAGGCTGGCGGTAACTGGCTACAGCTACGGCGGCTTCATGTGCAACTGGCTGACTGCCACGTGCGACCGTTTCTCAGCCGCGGTTGCCGGAGGGTCTATCTGTGATTTCGTCAGCCTCTTCGGGACGTCGGATATGGGCTGGGTGATGTCGGAGTATGACATCGGAGTCCAGCCTTACCTCGACCCTGCGGAGGCGCTCAGACGCTCGCCGATTGGGACGGGCCGCCTGGTCAAGACGCCGACGTTGCTTCTGCACGCCGCGGATGACCTTCGCTGCCCAATCTCCCAGGCAGAGGAATGGCTCGCCGTGCTGCTCAGTGCAGGGTGCGAAGCTGAGCTCGTGCGTTACGCCGGAGCAAGCCATGGTTTCCTCTCGCAAGGTGCGCCCGCGATCGCTGCGGACTACGGAGAACGTCTGTTGAAATGGGTCAACGACCATGTGCCCGCCGTTTCGGGAGCAGGACATGCCGCCTGAGTCAAGTCCGGTAGACGCCGCGCTGCATGAAGGGGGAATTCACTTGGACGGCTCAGGGAGCGCTGACGGGGTAGCCGTCATCGAGCCTCCTCGCCGTTCGCGTGGCGCGGCATCCACTACGGATGACTTGCACGGGCTCCCGCCGCTTGCCCGGCTCAGCGCAGCTCGGCTGACGGGGGTCGAGGTGAAACTCGCTGAGGTGGTCTCGCGCAGATATCCGGAAGCCGCACTATTCAGCGCACGGGAAATGGCATCAGCAGCAGGTACCAGCACGGCGAGTGTTTCGCGCTTCGCGAGGAAGCTCGGCTATGAGGATTTCGCGGAACTGCAGGCCGAACTGGCCGTGGAGATGCGAGCGCGCCTGAGCTCGCCTCCCAAGAGGCTCACTGTCGACTTGCCCGGTAAGCGGAAGACCGTTGGCGGACTTCTGCGAGAGGTCATCGTCAGGGAAAGAGAAAACCTGGATGGAACCATCAACCTGATCGACGAGCAGCAGCTGGACGCGCTGGCCCGCCTGCTGGCGCACGACTCCAGATCCCGCGTCTACGTCGCTGGCTCGAAGAAGGGCGGCATCGTAGCCGCCTATTTCGCGATGCAACTCGAACAGCTCAGGCGCGGCGTTCAATTGCTGGACCTGAGCGTGCTCCTCGCCGATCAGATTCTCGACATGAGCGCGGATGACCTGCTCGTTGTCTTCGAGCCGCGCCGGGCGACGACCAGCCTCATCGCGTTGCTGGCCGAGGCGAGGGCACTCGGCGTCGAAGTCGCGGCGTTCACGGATGAACACCCGCACGTCGAAGTTGCCAAGTCCGAATTCCTCTTCCGCACCAAGGTCGACGCCATCAGCGTCTTCGACTCCTACGCGGCCATGTTTGCCCTGTGCGACGCGATACTTGCCGCGCTGGTCTATCACATGCCGAAGGCGGTCCGCGCGAGGGCTGATCGGCTCGAAGCACTTAATGCGAGCCTGTCTACGTGGCATGGCGCGAATCCCAGCCTCGGTGGTTATGCCACTTCTCCTTAAGCAACGATGCGGCAAGCAACGATGTGGCCGGATCCTGCACTGCACGTCAGCCGTGCCGGCAGCGGCGAGGCGGCGTTCACGAGGGCACATGCAGTTGTTGCCTTGGGCGGGATATCATGCTCGGCCGGGACGCACCAATTCTCACAGTAAGCACGTTCGCAACCGAAGGGACAGATGACGGTGACTTCTAAGCCACTCAGCAAGGCAGGGCCGAATGCGGGACGCTGGATCGGGACTGCGCTCCTCGGCATCTCGGTTCTGGGTATCGGCATTATTCCGGCTGAGGCATCATCTGCGTCCAGGCTGCCCTGCACTTACGAGGCCCGGGTGGCCGGATGCCACGTCAGGCCGCACAAGTTCTACATCTTCCGCACCTCCCCGATTACGCACGTGCACTGGTCCAGCTGGAATCACACGTCAGCTCGTGGCGATGGCCATATCGGCGGCCCGCACTCGACCGATGGCGCCGACCTCGTACTGCACCGCGTGCGCGACCACCACTTCACCCGCCTGACCGTCATTACGCAGGGAATATTCGAGCACTATCACTGGTCGGCCAGCGAGCACAGCTGGGAAAGCTGAGGAAACCCGGAACGGCTCGCCGATCCGGCGATCAAGGAGCAGCGGCTCCTGGCACCAGGTTCATGACCTAAAGATTCATGGATCGCCTCCCGGGAAGGCTGTCTGTGCTGCGGGTCGACGGCAGCAGTCACTAGCCGCGACACGCCCGCCACCGGAACTTCGCCAGGAGTAGCAGATGCGTGCCGTCCTCATGACCGCCGTCGGCGGGCCGGAAGTCCTCGAGATCGCCGAGTTGCCCGAGCCGGAAGTCACCGGGGACCACGACGTCAAAGTGCGCCTGAAGGCGGCAGGAATCAACCCGGTCGACTACAAGCTGCGCTCGGGCGGGACGCTGGGCGGGTCCCTCCCTGCGATCCTGGGCTGGGACGGCGCCGGGGTGGTGGAGAGCACGGGAGCGGCCGTGTCCCGGGTGCGCGCCGGGGACGAGGTGTACTTCACTGACGGCGGCTTCGGACCGACGCCCGGGACCTACCAGGAGGCGAAGATCGTCGACGAGCGGTACCTCGCGCACAAGCCCGAACGGCTCTCGTTCGCCGAGGCGGCCGCGGCGCCGCTGGTCACGATTACGGCATGGGAGGCCCTGCGTGAGCGTGCCCGGGTCAGCCCAGGGCAGTTCGTGCTGGTGCAGGCGGGCGCGGGCGGAGTCGGCCACATGTCCGTGCAGATAGCCCGGCTGGCCGGGGCGCGCGTGGCCACCACGGTGACGGCCGGCCCTAAGACGGAACTGGCGTCGTCGCTTGGCGCGCAGCTGTGCATCGACTACCGGCGCGAGGATGTCGGCGCGAGTCTGCGCGCATGGACCGCGATGGACGGCGCCGACGTGGTCCACGACACCGTCGGCGGCAAGACCTTCACGGCATGCTTCTCGCTGGTCCGGCCATATGGTGACCTCGTCTCGAACGTGGAGAGCCCGTGGGGGGACGAGGCCATCACTGCCATGCACAGCCGCAACCTGCGAGTTTCCTTCACCTGGATGCCCGCGCCATCAGTGTTCGGCTGGCCGCAGCACCGCGAGCGGCAGCGGGCGATCCTGGACCAGGCAGCAACGCACTTCGACGCCGGCGAACTGCGCGTTGTCGTCGGCGCCACATTTCCCCTCGATCAAGCCGCCGATGCGCACCGCGCCTTGGAGGCCGGCCGGGTTACCGGCAAGGTCGTACTCACGATGCAATGAGATGTTGGCCTTGCTACCGGTATGTCGGCGCTGGACCGACCCGCTAGCCACCGGATCGCCAAGGCATATCTCGCCAAGGCATATCGGTGAACGTCAGCTGATGGCCGATCAGTGCCCGGGGCTGGTCAGCTGGCCAAGTAGGAAGTCGATCATGTCGTCCAGGGCGGGCCAGGGAAACGCCG
>JASHXW010000184.1 GCA_030043395.1 Streptosporangiaceae bacterium | reverse complement strand
CGATGCTCGACCCGGTGAACTGGCCGGTTATCAGGGACACCGTCGGCATCGAGGCTGGCGCGATAGCGGCCGTCATCCTGCTCGACTTCGTCCGCCTGCGGCGACGCCGGGCCAGGCGCCTGAAGCTCATCGCGCTAGCGCGAGCAGGCGTGCCGGACAGCCGGGGCGCCTAGCAAGAAGGCGGATGATGGCGTACTCGAGCGCCCGGGCGACCTCACGCTGAACCTCAGGCCCAGGGGCTTTGCCGTGGCTCCAGCGGCCTTTGCCGTGGCTCCAGCGGCCTTTGCCGTGGCTCCGGCGGCACAATCTTCCCAGTGCCATGAACCTTCCTTGGGCATCACTGAGTCCAGTCAGGTGATGCCCAGCGAATCTGACCGGAGGCACGGTGGGCGCTGAAGGCGGCGACTTCGCCGAGTTCGTGGACTTGCGCCAGCGGGCGCTGCAGCGCACCGCCTGGCTACTGACAGGTGACTGGGCCCTGGCCGAGGATCTCGTTCAGACGGCGCTGGCCAGGACCTGGCCGCGCTGGGACAACATCAGGCGCCGGGACGACCCGGAGATCTACGTCCGCCGGGTCATGGTCAATACCTGGACGACGTGGAGCCGCCGGAAGTGGCGGGGCGAGCGTCCCACGAAGGACCAGGAGTTCCCGGACGGCCAGGCACCGGGCGACGTCGCCGCCGAGGTGACCGCACGGATCGCGGTGCGCAGCGCGCTGAGGTCCCTGACCGGCCGGCAGCGAGCCGTGCTCGTCCTGCGGGTCTTCGACGACCTCACCGAGGCGCAGACGGCGCTCGTGCTCGGCTGCGCCGTCGGCACTGTCAAGAGCACCATGTCGCAGGCGCTCGCCAGGCTGCGCGCCGATGCCAGCCTGGCTGAGCTGGCGGAACTACGGAACGGGTGAGTCAGATGGACGAGACTCTGCGTGAGCTTCTGGATAGTGCCGTGGGCGAGCCGCCGCACCAGGTGACCGTCGAGGCAGTACGCCGGCTAGTCGTGCGACGTCGGATATTTCAGTCGGTCGCCGTGAGCGTCATCGCGGTGGGGATCGGCTTCGGCACGGCGTTGTCCGCAGGCGCGATCGGCGCGAAGGCACCGGGTGCGGTCGCCGTCGGCGCGCAGCACTCTGGCCCGCCGCGGTATTACGTCGCCGAGGCCCTAGGCGGCAGGGAGCACGGAGTCTCGCTTGTCGTGCGGGCCACGAGGACCGGCCGGGTCACCGCCGTAGTCCGCGACCCGGTTCCCGGGGCGACCTGCGGAGGCGGGAATGTGGGCGTTGCCGCCGCCGGGCACCAGACGTTCTTCATGGCTTGCTCCGTCTGGCGGTCGGCACCGGCGAGCCGATCCGGGCCAGCCTCCCGGTTCCGCCGGCCCGGGAAGATCCAGTCGATCAAGTCGATGATCTACCGCTTCACGGTCACCGGTTCCGGGCGCATCACCGGCATGTCGCTGGTCAAGGGCAGCATGCTGAACGGCTGGATCGACAGCATCGCAGCCGCGCCAGACGGCTCGCAGGTAGCCGCCGAGGTCGAGTTGCCGCACCTGGGCGTCATCCACACCAACTCGATCCCCGAGGGCATCTTCGTCATCAGCACCCGCACGGGCGCCAAGGCGCTGTGGGGCAGCGGACCCTATGTCCCGGGCATGACCGGCTACAGCGGCGCTAACGACATCTCTTTCACCGGCAATGGCCGCGAGCTCGTGCTGCAGGAAGGCTGGTGCCCTCGCAGTCGCTATCTGGCCAACTGCAACGGTGACGACGACGTGGAAGTGCGGGCCTATGCCCCGGCGGCCCGCGGCGGATCGCTGGAGAGGGGGAAGTTGCTGCTGCGGCCGTCCGAGCTGAAGCCATCGGGCACATCGCTCTTCAACTCGTTCATCACCCCGGACGGCTCCGCGCTGAATGCCGTCCTGGCCACCTGCCCGCAGCGCGGCACGTGCACCCTGTCGGTGGTCAAGATGTCGGCTGTCACGGGCCAGGTGCTTCATGTGCTGTATAGGACGCAAACCGGCAGTCGGGCCGAGGGAGTCTTCGAGCGCTTCTTCAGCTCTGACCCCTCGGGGCGGTACCTGATCCTGGCTGCGGGCGCGGGCAAGGCGCGAGTCAATGGCTGGATTGATCACGGGCGGCTGATTCCGCTCGTTCCGGCCAACGGAAACGCCGCCAACTACGAGACCTGGTAGCCGACAGCGAAGGGCGATTGGGCGGCAGTTGGGCTGCAGTGAGCCACTACGGCCCATCCGGGCGGATTTGCAGTGCCGCAGCCGCCGAGAAAGGCGATGGCTGGTTCATTTCTGGCCTCGACTGGTAAATGAACCCGCTAATACATTTAGGCCATGCCAGGCGAGGCTGACGAGAGACAGGCCTTCCGTCGGCTTGAGCTGGTACCGAGCGTCTCCGACGAGCTGCGCGTCGCCCTCACCGAGGGCGACCAGGCGCTCTATACCGACGGCGACTTGCTGGCGAGCCGAAGGCGCTTCGAGCGCGCTTATCAGCTCGCCGAGCGCGAAGGCGACGTGCTGGCGATGGCTACTGCCGCGCTGGGCCTGGCCGGAACGCAGATTAACGAACGCCGGGCCTTGACGGACCTGGTCCCGTTGCAGGCGCGGCTCCAGCATGTCCTGGCGTTGCTCGATCAGGGCTCCGTGCTCGCCCTGCGAATCAGGGCGAGGCTGGCCGGGGAGGCGGATTACCGGCGCGGAGAGCACGGCGAGATCATGGCGGTCCTTGAGGAAGCCAGGTCACGCGGCGATCCGGTCGCGCTCGCCGAAGCGCTCGCCTTCGCCTACGGCTGCCTCCTGGGAGTTGACCACATTTCCCTGCGCGGCGGGCTTGCCCTGGAGCTGCTCAATACAAGCGTGTGGACCGGACGTCGCGGCGACCAGCTCCTGGGGCTGGCGATGCAGGCCGAGGTCGCCTACATCGCGGGTGACCCGCATGCTGGCCGGCTTCTCGGCGAACTGCGAGACCAGCTCGCCCAGCACCACCACCACGGCCTCGCCTTCAGCGTCAGCGCCATCGAGGTGATGCTGGCGATCCGCGCTGGCGATCTTGAGGAAGCCGAATCACTGGTAGGCGTTTGCGCCATGAACGGCGCGGCAGCAGGCGACATCGATAGCGAGTCCTGGGCTGGCGGGCAGCTCCTTACCATCCGCTGGTACCAGGGACGGCTGACCGAGCTGCTGCCGATCCTGAAGGACAGCGTCGACTCCCGGACGCTCAGCCCAGTCGACAACTCCCTCAGGGCAACTCTTTCGGTCGCGGCTGCCCTGGACGGCGACCGGCTCACGGCAGAGAGCCGGCTCGCATCCCTGTGCGGCAGCGACCTGGCCGATCTGCCACGAGAAAGCAGCAGCTGGCTGGTCACGCTCAACGGCGTCGTCGAAGCGGCGTACCTCTTGCACCAGGCGGACGTCGCGGCTCGGGCGTATGAGCTGCTCAGCCCGTATGCCCACCTGCCGATGGTCGCCGGGCCGGGAGTCACGTGCCTGGGCTCGACTCATCAGGCGCTTGGAGTCGCCGCACTGACCATGGGCGAGATCGACCAGGCCGTCGATCACCTTCAGGCGGCTGTCCGGGCTAATGTCGCGCTGGGTCACTGGCCCGCGGTGGTGTCCTCGAGGCATCGGCTGGCCAAGGCATACACGCTTCGCGGGCAGGCAGGCGACGAGGAGGCCGCGGAGCGGGAGCGCGCAGCGGCGAAAGCCGAAGCGCAGGCTCTGAACCTCCCCGTTCCCGTCGACCGCGTCACTGTGGCACAAGGCTCGGAGTCAGCGACGTGCACGCGGGTCGGCCGGAAGTGGCGCGTTGCCCTGCGAGATCGCAGCGTTCTGGCCGAGGACAGCGTAGGGATGCTGCACCTGGCCGTGCTGCTGGCCAACCCGCGGCAGGAAATCGCGGCTTCTGATCTGGTGGCCGGCGTCGGCGCGCTCACGGCCTCGCGTGACATCGGCTCGCCCCAGGCGGTGCTCGACCCCCGTGCCGTCGCCGAGTACCGCAGCCGCCTGCGGAGCATCGACGACGAGCTTGGCCGCCTCTCGCTTGACGAAGGTCGAGCTCAGGGCGAGCCTCCCCAGTCTGAGCCCCTGCAGGCCGAGCGCTTGCGTGCTGAGCGGGAATGGCTGGTCGCCCAGCTCGGCAGCGCAACCGGGCTCAGCATGCGCCAGCGGTCGTTTCCTGACGAGGTCGAACGAGCTCGGGTCTCCGTAGGCAAGGCAATCAGGCGGGCGATAGCCCGCATCGCCGAGTCAGACGACCTCATAGCCGAGCACCTCCGGCAGACGGTGCGCACGGGTACGCGGTGCTCCTACTGGCCGTAACCGCCCGCCTAGTAGCCAGGGGTTAGCCAGCCGCCGACGCCGGACCCGCATGCGCAGAACAACGATGGCGCTGCGCTGTTGTTATACGGGCTGTTGCAGAATCGCGTCGGCTAGATGGTGGCGGGTGCGGGGGCTGGCCGGGGTGGGCTAGCTGGCCGGGGTGGTGAGGGCCTGGCGGGTGAGGTGGCCGGTGCTGATCGCCTTGAGCAGGTTGTGCACTGCGCACGCGAGTTGCCATTCAGCGGCGGCTTTGGCTTTGCCGCGCATGGTGAGCTGGTTCAGGCCCATGTTGTGCTTGATGTTGCCGTGCGGGGTCTCGGCGATATGGCCGCGGCGCCGGTAGGCGGCCAGCCCGTCGCTGGTCTTGAGCCGCTGGGTCATGGCCTGGGTCGCGGGCCCGGCTGTGGTGGCGGCGGCGCTGTCGCTGCGGGCGGTTTTCTCCAGGGCGCGCCGCTTGCCGGTGGCGATCAGCCGGTCCGGTCCGGGGAGGGTGAGGTTGCGCTCGGAGCAGTAGCCGGCGTCGGCGAGCAGCAGCCCGATCCCGGGCCGGCCGGCGGCGGGCCGGGCGGCGGCGATGAGCGC
>JASHXW010000183.1 GCA_030043395.1 Streptosporangiaceae bacterium | reverse complement strand
TGAGCGGTTCGAGCTCGGCACGCTGCCGTTCGCCGACCTGGCCGCGGCGGCCGCCGCGGTGGAACACCTGGCCGGCCTGGACGACTCGGCGGCCGGCACCAGGCGCGAGCGGATCCTCGCCTCGATGGCCGCTGCCGAACGCCACGAGCAGGAGCTGTTCGGTCTGCTCCTCGGCGGCCTGGACGGCATGCGGCACGTGACGATGTACGGCAAGGCCGCGCGCCGGACGGCGACGGCGTACTTCACCGTCGCTGGCGTGAGCCCGCGGCACGTCGCCGAGCACCTGGCCAGCCGCAAGGTCAATGTCTGGAGCGGGCACAACTACGCGTGGGAACTGACCGGGCTGCTCGGCATCCGAGACTCCGGCAGCGCGGTGCGGGCCGGCCTGGTGCACTACAACGACCAGTCGGACGTCACCCGGCTGCTTGAGGCCGTGGACGAGCTTGGCTGAGCTGGCGCGGCCGACTCAGGAGAACGTATAGCGGTAGAGCCGGGAATCCCGTCGGGCGAACCCCACTCGCTCGTACAGCCGCCCCGCGGCCTCCCGCGACGGACGCGTCGTCAGGTCGACCGTCCTGGCGCCGCCTTTCTCGGCGAGCCGCAGCGCCTCCAGCGTCAGCGCCTGACCCGCGCCGTGGCTCCGGGCGGACTCATCGACCACGACGTCCTCGATCCAGGCGCGCACCCCCGTCGGGATGGGGAACATGGCCAGCGTCAGCGTTCCGACGATCTTCCCTTCAGCGCGGGCCACCAGGATCGTGATCGCAGGCGCCGCGACCATGGCCCTCAGGGCGCCGGCGTCCAGCGGGCTCGCAGTGGCGGACAGCTGGGGGATCAGCCGCCCGAAGGCCTCGACCACCTCGTCCGTGACTTCGCTCAGAACCTCGACATCGACGCTCACCGGCGCAATCTACCTGGCCGCGCTCCGCCCCGCCATAACAACCCGGTCCGCAAAGACCGGCGAGATGGCCGGGCCGATCGATATAAACGACACATGGCAGAAAAGGCGCTTGTGCTGGGAGGCGGCGGTATCACCGGTATCGCCTGGGAGACAGGCATCCTCGCCGGTCTGGCCGAGATCGGCCTGGACCTGACCGACGCGGACCTGGTGGTCGGCACCTCGGCCGGCTCGGTCGTGGGCGTGGATATCCGCTCTGGCCTTTCGCTTGCATCGCTGTACGAGAGGCAGACGAGAGAGCCGCAGAACGAGATCTACGCCAAGATCCCCGTGCCCGTCACGCTGCAGTACATTCGCGCGGTGGCGTTCTCCAGGAAGCCCGAGGCCGCGCGCAGGCGGCTGGGCAAGGTGGCGCTCGCGGCCAAGACAGAGCCCGAGGACGTCAGGTACAAGGTCATCGAGTCGCGGGTCCCGATCCGCGAGTGGCCGGCGGGCAAGCTGCAGATCACCGCAGTCGTGGCCGAGACCGGCGAGTTCGTCGTGTTCGACGCCGCGAGCGGAGTCAGCATCGTCGATGCCGTCGCGGCAAGCTGCGCCGTGCCCGGCGTGTGGCCGCCAGTCACCATCGACGGGACGCGCTATATCGACGGCGGGATGAGGTCAGGGACCAATGCCGACCTGGCGGTCGGCTGCGAGCGGGTGGTCGTGATTGCTCCGCTGACGCAGGGCTTCGGTGTCATGCCGAGCCTGGCCACCCAGGTGCGCATGCTCACCGACCAGGGCGTGCAGGTCGCCTCGGTATCGCCGGACAAGGCAGCACTCTCGGCGTTCGGGCGCAATGTCCTGGACCCGGCACGTCGGCCGGCGGCCGCGCGAGCCGGTTACGCGCAGGCCGCCTCGGTGGCGGCAGCCGTGCGAGCTGTCTGGACCGGCCCGCAGGCCGGCTGACTAACTGGCCAGGACGCACGTGAGCCGGACCCGGCGGGAGGTCGGGTCCGGCTCACGTTCTAGCGGCCTCGCGGGCCGTCTTACACGGCGTACTCGAGCAGCGGCTGCGCGCGGCTCGGATGCCGTAGCTTCGACAGGGACTGCTTCTCCAGCTGCCTGATCCGCTCGCGGGTCAGGCCGAGCGCCTTGCCGATCTCGTCGAGCGTGTGCGGGTTCCCGTCGTACAGCCCGAACCGCATGGCCATGATCGTGGCCTCGCGCGGCGTCAGCGCGTCGAGCGCGTGGCGCAGCTGGTCAGCCATGAGCTGGCGGTCGACAAGCTCCGATGCTTCCGGGGCGTCCACGTCCTCGATCAGGTCGCCGATGGAAGTCTCGCCGTCCTCGCCGATCGTGGAGTCCAGGCTGATCGGCTGCCTGCTCGTGCGCAGCAGCTCCTCGATCTGGTCCGGAGTCCGGTCGAGCTCGAGCGCCAGCTCCTCGGGAGTTGGCTCCCGGCCGAGCCGCTGGTGCATGTCGCGCTCCACTCGGCTCAGCTTGCTGAGCATCTCCAGGACGTGGACCGGCAGCCTGATCGTCCGCGCCGAGTCAGCGAAGCCGCGCTGGATGGCCTGCCGGATCCACCACATCGCGTAGGTGGAGAACTTGTAGCCCTTGGTGTAGTCGAACTTCTCGACGGCCCTGATCAGGCCCAGGTTCCCTTCCTGTACCACGTCGAGCAGGGACAGGCCGCGGTCGCTGTACTTCTTGGCGACAGAGACGACCAGCCGCAGGTTGGCCTCGAGCATGTGCGCCTTGGCCCTGCGGCCATCGGCTGCGACCGCCTCCAGGTCCTCGCGGTAGTGCGGCGAGAGCCCGGTCTCGGTCTCCAGCTTGTGCTCGGCGAACAGCCCAGCCTCGATCCGCTTGGCCAGGTCGACCTCCTGCTCCGCAGTGAGCAGGCTGGTGCGCCCGATGGACTTCAGGTAGGTGTGCACGGAGTCGCCCATGACCGAGGTCTGGTCGTCGAGGTCAGCCTCGCCCGACCCGCTGTCGTCAGCCGCCGCATCGTCGGCTGCCCCGACTGCCGCGAGCCCGGCCACCACGGCCACAGTGCTCGGGATCCGCCCGTTCACCTCGGCAGGCTCGTCGTCG
>JASHXW010000182.1 GCA_030043395.1 Streptosporangiaceae bacterium | reverse complement strand
CACCCCACCATCAGCACGCTGACCGACCCGCTGCTGTCGACCTCGCTCGGCCGCTCAGTCGCCCTGCTCGGGTGGATCGGCCTCGGCGCCTTCCTGGTCGAGCGATGAGCTCCCACGACATCACCGTTCTCGGGTTCCTGATCGTCCTGGCAGGCCTGATCACGACAGAGATCGCGGCCCGTCGCCCCGGCTCGCGGATTCCCACGCTCCCGCAGGTCTTCACGCGCATCATGCGCACCAGGACCGGACGAGTCGGCATCCTCGTCGCCTGGGCCTGGCTAGGCCTGCACTTCTTCGCCAAGTAATCCAACCCACAGGCTTGCTGAGCTTCCTCAGAGCTTAACCCTAACTGTCTTGTTCGTTTTTTTCGTTTACGGTAGGTTGTCAGCATGGGTAAGGAGGTTCTGTCATGAGCGCGCAAGCGGCCGGCGTGGAGCAGCGGACATATCTCCTTGAGGGCACCGACCTCGCGGAGGTCGTTGACTTCGTTGCGGCCCTGGCGAAGAGAGGCGTCATCGCGCCGGAACCGCAGGCTGCGCTCGTCGGCGCCGACGGCTTCGCGATGGACCTGCCTGGACCTGTGTATGAGGCTCTCGTGCAGGTGGTGACGGCCATGGCCCACGGCCAGGGAGTCACGGTCATCCCCCGCAACGCGCTTCTCACGACCCAGGAAGCGGCCGATCTCCTGGGTATCTCGCGTCCCACGCTCGTCAGGCTCCTGGAAGCTGGCAAGATTCCGTTCGAGCGGCATGGACGGCACCGCAGGGTCCTGCTCGCCGATCTGCTCACGTACCAGGAAGACATGCGGCGCGAGCGCAGGGACGCTCTACGCCAGATGGCCATGGAAGGCCAGGCGGCGGGCCTGTATGAAGCCACGGCCGGTCCACCTCCGCAAACGCGCTGATGACTACCTTCGCCGCGTTTCTTGACACCAATTGCCTGTTCGGCGGCTACCTTTGCGACACAGTGCTCCGCCTTGCGGAGTTCGGCACCTACCGGCCGCTCTGGTCAGCGGACGTGCTTACGGAACTGGAGATCGCCTTAGTTAAGCGCGGGGTCCAGGCGGAGTCGGCCACCCGTCGCATCAGCGAGATGCGGCGCTCCTTCCCAGACGCCGAAGTGACTGGCTACGAGACGCACATCGGCTCTATGACCTGCGATCCGAAGGATCGACATGTGCTCGCGGCGGCGATTCGCGGTGATGCCCGGGTGATCGTGACATTTAACGTCCGCGACTTCCCGGGCACCTCGCTCCAGCCGTACCACATCGGCGTGGTCACGCCCGACGACTTCCTCCTGGACCAACTCGACCTTTATCCAGGCCACACCATCGCGGTCCTTCGCACGCAGGCATCTGACTACGGCACTCCTCCGATGTCGGTTGAGGAGTTGCTTGGCCGCCTCGCCGCTGGCGGTGTGCCCAGGTTCACGTCCGAGGCCGGAAGGCACTTTCAAAGTTCTGGCTGAGCGTGCAACAGGCGGCCGCCCGCTGTCGCTCTTATAGGTGTAACCGCCCGCCCCGACTCCAGTTCTCACCAGCGGGCAACGGGCAGGGCACGCAAGCACAGGCTCAGCCGGACTGCCCAGGCACATCGCACTAGCCGACCGCCCGGCAGTTAATGGCCACTTCGTGGCTTATATGCGGGGCCTGATTGCGGCGCAATGCTCGGCCCGCCGGAACGCACTGAATTACACAAATGTGGTTCGAATTCGGATCTGTTCACGGCTGCCGCTGCCGGGGTAATCTCCCGGCATGGTCACCCCCCAAAGTCTTTAACTTCCGCGCGCCGATGCTTCCCCGCTCGGTTCGGCATTTCCTGCTCGACAGTCTCGATTCGCAGACCCCTGCCACCAAGGCCCGGCTAGCTCGCCGGAGCATGGCCACTCGCCGCGACTGCGGCATCCTGCCCCCGCCCGCCGACGTCCGAATCGCCTTCGTAGTCGAGTTACCGCTCGCGCCCCGGAACTGACCAGCCGGCACTTGCATCGGCGGGCGGGCCTCCGGTCACCGCGCTCGCCCCAGCCTGCACGACTCCCGCCCCTACCAGGCAAGCAGAGGAGGTGAACCACATGAGCGAGGAGCCCGAGACCGCGGCGGAGGAGCCCGAGGAGGCCGCCGAGGAAGAGGAGTCCAGCGAGGAGGAGTCCAGCGAGGAGTCCGCCGAGGAGGAAGAGTAGGTCGAGCACCTATGGGGTGCCGGGCCTAGGTAGCAGGCCCGGCACCCGCCCTCTCCTGGGTTGCGCGGTGCCGCTGCGGGGTGCAGTCCGGCAGGCGGCACTTGAGCATCCGCAGGCGAACTTTCGTAATGGTGCATCACAAAAGGTCAGGGCACTTTCTTTATATCGAATATCTGGCCCTTTTGTAATGGCAACCATCGTTTCTCTGGTACGGAGCCGTGAGTGTGCTGCGCCTTTCGCTGGCCAGAGCACATCCAGTGGGTTAGCTAGGCTCCCTGACGACTTCGGCAGGATCCTTGTCGGTACGCAGCCCGAGGTAGCTTGGCGCCCTGAGCCGGCCTGAGCTAGTCCACAGCGCGAACTCGACCTCGATCACGACTGTGGGCTCGACCCAGATCGCCCACCGCGCATGCTCGGCCGGGACAGTCGCGCCGAACGGGGACGAAGGCCTGCGCAGCGGCGCCAGCAGCGACGTCAGCATCCGCAGCGCCTGCTGGGTGAACCCGGTGCCGACGTGGCCTGCGTAGGTGAGCCCTTCCGCGCCCTGCACGCCGATGAGCAGGGAGCCGATCAGGTTCTCGCGCACGCCCTCGCCGGGCTTCCAGCCGCCGACGACGAACTCCTGGCGGTGGACGTTCTTGATCTTCAGCCATGCGGACGAGCGCCTGCCGGGCTCATAACGCGACTGGAGCCGTTTCGCCATAATGCCCTCGAGGCCATTCCTGGCGGACAGATCCTTGATGTCGGATCCGGGATGGCCGGTGAACGCTGGCGGTGTCTGCCAGCTCCGGCCTTCCAGGGCAAGCTCGTCAAGGCGGGACCGCCGCCGCTGGTAGGGCTCGTCGAGCAGCAGCTGGCCGTCGAGGAACAGCAGGTCGAAGGCCAGGTACGTGACCGGTATCTCGGCGGCACGCTGCCTGACCTGGGCATCAGTGCTCAGGTTGATCCGCTGCTGCAGGGCCTCGAAACTCGGCCAGGCGCCGCCGCCGAACGCGACGACCTCGCCGTCGAGCACGACGTCATGCGGGGCTGCTGCGCTGGCCATGGCCTCGAGCTCGGGATAGCTGCCGGTCACGTCACGAAGGGTGCGCGAATGCAGCCGCACCGCACCGCCGGTGATCGTCGCGACCACGCGGACGCCGTCCCACTTCATCTCGTACGCCCACGCAGCGTCGTCCGCGGGCAGCTGTCCGGCAGTGGCGAGCATCGGCCGGATCTCGGCCACGGCCCCGCGGTCCTCCCGGCGGCTCATGCGCAGCTCACCCTCCTGCCGTCCTGCCAGCACTCCGACTCAGGCTGGCCCCTGCCACGTCCATCTTCCCGGTGGCTCGCTAAGGCGCCGCGACCGGCGCTCGGTAGGCTGCGCGCCGACGACCATGCTAGGAGCCGGCAGGAGGCGACAAGCGGTGACGGCTGAGCGCGCGAGCCTGCTGCGGGACCGGTCTGGCGCGCAGCGAGTCACGAACATCGAGCTGTTCTTCGACCTGGTCTTCGTGTTCGCGGTGACCCAGATCTCGGACTTCCTGCTTACCAGGCAAGTCTCCGGAGGAGCGGTACGGACCGCTCTCCTGGCCGTGCTGCTCCTGCTGATGACCTGGCTGATCTGGGCGTACACGACCTGGCTCACGAACTGGCTGGATCCCGACCGCATCCCGGTCCGGCTGATGCTGCTCGCGCTGGCCATGATCAGCCTGGCCTACTCGGCCGCGCTGCCCACCGCGTTCGCCAGGTCGGGGCTCATCATTGGCGGCGCGTACCTGGTCATGCAGGCGGGACGCAGCGGATTCGCCGTGTTCGTCATCGACGACGAGTCGCTGCGCAGGAACTTCCAGCGCATCCTGGCCTGGTGCGTGCTCAGCGGATCGCTCGCCCTGGCCGGCGGACTGGCCAGCGGCAACGCGCGCATTGCCCTCTGGGCCTGCGCGGTCGCCGTGGACCTGGCCGGCGGCCTCGCCGGCTTCTACACGCCCTGGTACGGCAGGTCCAGGACAGTGGAGTGGACCATCGAGGGCGGGCACTTCGCGGAGCGCTGCCAGGGCTTCATACTGATCGCGATCGGCGAGTCGATCGTCGTGATCGGAGCCAAGCTCGCGGAGCGGCTGGGCAGCCCGCAGCCGGTGACGGGCGCGGAGGTGGCAGTTTTCGCGGTCTCGGTCGTGGCCAGCATCGCCTTCTGGTGGATCTACTTCGACCGCAGCGCCGGCGATGCGGCGGAAGTCATCGCCAAGTCGGCGGATCCCGGCCGGCTAGGCAGGTCGGCATACCACCTGATCCACCCGATCATGGTCGGCGGAATCATCGTGACGGCGGCCGCCGACGGCGCCGTCGCCGACCTGGTCGCTCGCCCGGGGCCCGCGGCGAGCGAGTCGGCGCCCGCCTGGGTCTCGTGGATGATCCTGGGCGGCCCGGCGATCTTCCTGGCGGGTCACGCTGCCTTCAAGGCGGTCATCTGGCACGTGGCCTCCTGGCAGCGGATCGGCGCGATCGTCATCCTCGGGCTTCTCGGCCTGCTGGCGCCGCACGTCAGCGCGCTTGCCCTGTCGGGCTGCGCGGCG
>JASHXW010000181.1 GCA_030043395.1 Streptosporangiaceae bacterium | reverse complement strand
GCGCGTACCGCAAGCCGCGCGAGATCAACTGGCTGATCGGCATCGTGCTGTTCACGCTCGCCTTGCTCGAGGGCCTGTTCGGTTACTCACTGCCAGACGACCTGCTGTCCGGCGCTGGCCTGCGGATCACCCAGGGCGTGCTGCAGTCGATACCGATCGTCGGAACCTACCTCTCGTTCTTCCTGTTCGGCGGGCAGTATCCCGGGCACGACATCATCCCGCGGCTGTACATCTTGCACGTGCTGCTGATCCCGGGGATCTTCATGGCCCTGATCGGCGCGCACTTGTTCATCATGTTCCACCAGAAGCACACGCAGATGCCTGGCAAGGGCCGGACCGACGAGAACGTGGTCGGCCAGCCCATGTACCCCTACTTCATGGCCAAGACCGGCGCGTTCTTCCTGTTCACCTTCGCCGCCGTCGCGCTGGCCGCGACGTTCGTGCAGATCAACCCGATCTGGATCTACGGGCCGTACAGCCCGCTGGCCATCTCCGCCGGGTCGCAGCCGGACTTCTACATGGGCTTCCTCGAGGGCTCGCTGCGCATCATGCCGCCGTGGCAGTGGGTCGTCTTCGGGCACACGTTTGCCTTCAACGTGTTCATTCCTGCCCTGGTACCCCTTGGGATCGTCCTGACGGGGGCGGCGTTGTGGCCGTTCCTCGAACAGTGGATCACCGGCGACAGGCGCGAGCACCACGTGAACCAGCGGCCGCGGAACGCGCCGACCAGGACCGGGCTCGGCCTGGCCATGGTCTCGTTCTACGGGGTGCTGTGGCTGGAGGGCGCCAACGACCTGATCGCCGATCACTTCCAGGTGCCGCTGTACACGATCACCGAGATCGCGCGGGTAGCCATCTTCGTCGTGCCAATCGTGACCTACTTCGTCACGAAACGCATCTGCCTGGGCCTGCAGCGCAAGGACCAGCACATGCTCACCCACGGCGTGGAGACCGGGATCATCAGGCAGCTGCCGAGCGGCGAGTTCGTCGAGGTGACCAGGCCGGTCAGCGAGGAGATGCGGGCGAAGCTCACTACTCCGGAGCGGCTGCCGCTGCCGGCGGGCTCTAGCGGGCCGGACAGTGATGTTCCCCCGCCGGGAATGCGCGGCGGGATGGGCCGCGTAAGGTCCCGCCTAGCCGCGTGGGTGAACGAGAGCATTCCAGAGGACGGGCACGGCAACGGCCACGGCCCCAACGGGCACGGAGTCCAGCCGGATGGCGACGGGCACGCGGCGATCGGCTCCAGCGAGCCCGGTACGGCCGACGACGGGCATGACGGCTCCGGCCAGGAGCACCACTAGCCCGCCGCCTTGCAGACTCGCTGACGGCCGCCTAGGCCCGCCCGGGCGGCCGTCAGCGTTCCAACAGCCGCGCAAGCCCCTAGGGTTTGCATCGTGACTGAACGACTCTGGTCTGCATACGACGAAATGGGCGCGGACTACGAGCGGCATGCCGCCGACAGCGCTTTCAACGCCCATTACGACCGGCCGGCGGTGCTTGCGGCACTCGGTCCCGTCGGCGGACGCCGCGTGCTCGACGCCGCGTGCGGACCGGGGCTGTACACGGCCGAGCTCCTGGCAGCAGGGGCCGAGGTCACGGCCTTCGACGCGAGCGCCGCCATGCTCGAGCTGGCCAGGAAGCGCGCCGCCGGGCGAGCGCGAATCGACCAGGCAGTGCTGGGCCAGTCGCTGCCCTATCCCGATCAGGCGTTCGACCTGGCTGTCTGCGCGCTGGCCATGCACTATGCCGACGATCGCGGCATGGCGTACGCCGAGCTGTTCCGGGTTCTGCGACCGGGCGGAGCGCTGGTGATGTCGACGCAGCACCCGTTCATGGACTGGCTGCGCAAGGGCGGCTCGTACTTCGAGCCGAAGCTCGAGACCGACATCTGGCGGACCTTGTCGGGCGACCAGCCGGTTCGCTTCTGGCGCGAGTCACTGTCCGCGCAGTGCGCCGCCGCCAACCACGCGGGCTTCCTGATCGAGAAGGTCATCGAGCCCTTGCCAGCGCCGACCATGCGCGAGCGGTACCCGGACGACTACGCCAGGCTGAGCGCCGAGCCCGGCTTCCTGATCTTGCGCCTGCTGAAGCCAGCCAGCCCCGCCTGCGCGTAGCCAGGTTTCATGATCTCGAGGACCTAGCCGGCGTTCTCGCCGACGCACTCTTCTCGATCACGTGGTTGCACCTGGCCACAGGGGCCCGGGTACCTCCAGGCCAGGATCGGTGCCCCAGGTGTTGCGGTAGGCGACCTCCCGCACGGGATGACGCTGCGCCACCCCCAGCGGCCGGTCGGATACCCAAGTGACACGCAGCAGGCCATCTCCCAGCCGTGGCCAGGCGGTACGCCGAGAACGCTCAGCGTCTGCTCGTTCCTGAAGTGCCCAAGCACGGTGGTCAGCGTGCTTCCGACGCCCTCGGCGCGCGCTGCGAGTTGCGCGCTCCAGACGGCCGGGAAGATCGATCCGCCGGTCGGGTCGCTGCGGGCGAAGGCCATCAGGTACAGCGGCACAGACTCGAAGTGGTCAGCCAGGTGCTGCGCCGAGGCGACGACCTTCAGCAGCGCCGCGCTCGCCGGATCCTCCGGCGAGGCCTTGGCGCGGGCGATCCGGTCCCGGTAGGCGGTGTCCCACAGCAGGGCCATGCTCTCCCGGTACAGCGGTCCCAGCTCAGCCTTGACCGCCGGGTCGTCGACCAGGATGAACCGCCAGCTCTGCGAGTTGCCGCCGCTCGGGGCGCGGATGGCGGCGTCCAGGATCCTCGCCTGGACGTCCCGTGGTATCGGGTCGGGCCTTACCCGGCGCATCGCCCTGGTGGTGTACAGCGCCTCGTAGACGTCCACCAGCGCGCTCAGTGGGCGTAGTGGCCGCGGTAGTACTCGAAGACGAAGCCGATGACCGCGAACAGCACGGCCAGGATGCCGATCAGGAACAGCCACCAGCCGATCGCGACGCCGATCGCCGCGACCGCGGCGGCCAGCCCGACGAACAGCGGCCACCAGCTGTGCGGGCTGAAGAAGCCCAGCTCGCCAGTGCCCTGCTCGATCTCGCCTTCCCTGTCGTCCTCGGGCCGCAGCGGCAGCCGGCGCCCAGTGAAGAGGATGTAGAAGCCGGCGAGGAACGCCAGGCCGACCGCGAGCGCCAGCGCCGTGCCGCCGGTCGGATCGTGCGCCAGGTTCCAGTAGAAAGCGTCGGCGACTGCGAAGAAGATCGCGCAGCCGAGGAACAGCCAGCCCTCGACTCTCATGCCGGTACCCCTGCTCTCGTTGGCCTAGTGATGGCTGACCCCGATCGCCTGACGGCGGTCTTCCGGATCCCGGCCCGCCCTGATCTGCGGGTAGTGCAGGTCGAAGGCCGGCCGCTCGGACCTGATCCGCGGGATCGAGGTGAAGTTATGCCGCGGGGGCGGGCAGGAGGTCGCCCACTCCAGGGAGTTGGCGAAGCCCCACGGGTCGTCCTGGGTGACCCGCTCGCCGTGCTTCCACGTCTTGTACACGTTGTAGAAGAAGAACAGGTTGGACAGGCCCAGGATGAACGCGCCGCACGTGGAGATCTGGTTCAGCGTGGTGGCCAGATGCGGCAGGTACGGGTAGTTCGCAACCCGGCGTGGCATGCCCATCAGCCCGAGCCAGTGCTGGACAAGGAACGTCATGTTGAAGCCGATGAACACGAACCAGAAGTGCCAGGTGCCCAGCTTGTTGTCCAGCATCTTGCCGGTCCACTTCGGCCACCAGAAGTAGAAGCCGCCGAACATGCAGAACACGACCGTGCCGAACAGCACGTAGTGGAAGTGGGCCACGACGAAGTACGAGCCGTTCACGGCGAAGTCCAGCGGCGGCGACGCGAGGATCACGCCCGTCAGGCCACCGAACAGGAAGACGATCATGAAGCCGAGTATGAACAGCATCGGCGGCTCGAAGGTGAGCTGCCCGCGCCAGATCGTGCCTAGCCAGTTGAAGAACTTCACGCCGGTCGGGATGGCGATCAGGTAGGTCATGAACGAGAAGAACGGCAGCAGCACGGCGCCCGTGGTGAACATGTGGTGCGCCCACACCGTCATCGACAGGCCGGCGATCGCGATCGTGGCGGCGACGAGGCCCTTGTAGCCGAACAGCGGCTTGCGGCTGAACACTGGCAGGATTTCT
>JASHXW010000180.1 GCA_030043395.1 Streptosporangiaceae bacterium | reverse complement strand
GGATGCTCGCGCGGTCCGCGTGCGCCATGCAGCCACCAGATGTCCCGCACGCTTCGGGAGGCAGCAAGCTGGTGCAGCATCGACAGGACGGGGGTGACGCCGATGCCTGCCGAGATGAGCAGCAGCGGGCTGGTGCCACCGTCGAGTACGAAGTCGCCGCGTGGCGCGGCCACCTCCAGAGCGGCCCCGGGCCGCAGTTTCCGGTTCAGGTAGCCGCTGGCGATCCCATGGGGTTCGCGCTTGACGCTGATGCGGTAGGTCCCGGTATCGGGTGCCGAGGAAAGCGAGTAGCTGCGCACCAGAGCAGGCGATCCGGCGGCGGTGATCCGTAGCGTCACGTACTGGCCGGCCTGGGCCGCCGGGAGCGCGCTGCCATCGTCCGAGGCCAGGTAAATCGACGAGACGGCGGCCGCTTCCCTGACCACCTGCGCGACGCGGAGCTGCCGGAAGGCTGGCCAGGCCGGCCCGCTGGCCCTGGTGCCCCGGCCGGCTGCGCTGTCATCTTCCGCGATCAGGTCGCGGAACGAGTCGTGCCAGCCCGGGCTGAGGGCGGGGATCTGCAGGGCTGCCCTGAGCTTGGCGGGATCGCGGTCGGGCAGGTAGAGCAGCGCGTCGGTGTCGGCTACTGACAAGGCGCCTGGCCCGGCGCTGGTCTTGAGGATGGCATCGCCGGCCTGGATCTGTCCCTCAGTGATGACACGCATGTAGAAGCCGGGACGATGATGGCTGACCAGCAGGGCCGCCAGTTCCGGCTGGCGCAGGCGCAGGCCGACCCGGTAGCAGGTGACCCGGGGCTGCGTGACCTCGAATTCGGCCTCGCCGATGCGGTACCGATCGCCGATGCAGACCTGGTCGTCTGGCAGGCCGTCGACCGTGAGGTTCTCCCCGAACTGACCGCAGCTGATCTGATCCCAGCCGAAATGCTGCTGCCAGTGGCGGTAGGAGTCGAGCTGGTAGACCAGCACCGCCCGCTGCTCACCGCCGTGCCCGGCTAGGTCCCCCTGCCCGTCGCCGTCGATGTTGAGGTGCCGCACCATCTGCGGGCCGGCCGCCGGGTACTTCCAGACGCCCGTGTGGACAGTCTTGCCATGCCAGCGAACGTCCTTCGGCAAGCCGACATTGACCGACACCAGCACTGGCGCCGGGACGGCCTGCTGCCTGCCCTTAGCTACCGCGCTGGCTCGACCCTGCATCGTCAGAGCCGTCCACCCGGAGGTGCCGCATCGATGCCGAGGTCGCGGTCGATGCCGTGCGGGATAACACTCTGGCCAGGCTCAAGCCGCATTCGCTTGTCGTCCAGGTACACCTCAAGCTTGTCGGGCTCGAACGAGATAAGGCCCGCGACGGAGCCGACTTCCGGCCAGGCATCGAGGTAGGACCAGGCCGCGCGGCGCGAATCCCCGATGTCGTAGTAGCTGCAGACTCCCTTGTACGGGCAGAAGGTCTGGAACTGGACAGCTGTCAGGGCGGCTTCCCTGACATCCTCTCGCGGGACATACCAGCGCGGCGCGAACCCGGACTCATACAGCGCAAGTGGCCGAGCGGTATCGGCGATCATTTGATCGCCGTGGCGTGCGACCAGGTGCCGGCTGGTCTTGCGGATGTCGATCCGGTGGTAGGGGTCAGCGGCGTGGCCGACTATGGGCTGGTCTTCTTCGTAGAAGGCATCCATCGCCCGCCAGGCGAACGCAACCCGCTCTTTCAGCTCGCCCGCATGATCCGGCAGCTCGGTGTGCTGCCACGCCGCCCTCTCCTTGAAGCGCGATCCGGCCCGGACCGTGTACCAGGAGGTCGGCCCGAAGTCCCGGTGTTGCGTCGTGTGCACGGGCAACGACAGCACGTCCGGGAATATGTCGTTAAGCGGGAAATAAGCCACTGGGTAATGGCCCGGCTCGTGCAGCAGTACTACGTCCTCGCTGTCGGCAACCCAGCCCTCACCGAACTTGACTCGCATGCGCCGGCGCAGGGGCTCGGCGTACAAGAGTCGCCCGGGCAGCGGGTCGGGAACCAGGAACCGGCCGACCGGGCCTGAAGCGAGGGGTCCCTGCTGCCACGCCAGGCCCATCCTTCCCTTCTCCTTCCTTGCCGTGCCAACAGACGATCTGCTCCCCCGGGATGATGCCGGGCAAGCGATTTGAACCAGTTGATATGCGGTTATTCGTTGCGCCGTTTCGGGAACAACCCCGCCAGCTTGCGCCATGCAGCCAGCTGCGGGCATCGCTCAAATGAGTGATGTGCCCAGGACTTGCGGCCGGCAGTCTGCCGACCTGCTGGTCGATCATGCCGATCGGAAGGAGGGCGCACTAAACTCGCGGTACTGCCACGTTGCCTTCCGCGGACGGCGGCCGTTCTATCGTGAGGCGGTCCTGATGGAGGTCCACGCGGGCGACGAGCTTGCGGTTGCCCTTCGCCTACGGGGGCGAAAACGCGAGCTTGAGGCGCTACGGGACCGGCTGGCTGCTGTCCAGGGTGGCCGTGGCGACGTCGTGCTGATCACCGGAGTGCCTGGGATCGGCAAGTCCGCGCTGCTCGAAAGAACAGCGGGCATGGCACGCGAACTCCAGGTCGAGGTCTTTCGCGGCACGGGTGGCATAGCAGCGCAGGTGATCCCGTTCGGCCCGCTGCTCGAGGCGCTGATGTCCGCGCCTGGCGCACCGGTCGACCCAGCCGTGTTGCGCGAACTGAGCCAATCGCCTGACCAGCGATTCTGGTTCCTGCGAGAGGTCCAGGAGTCACTCGAACGTGTTGCGCTGCGCGCGCCCGCGCTGATCTTGGTTGACGACATGCAGTGGGCCGACGCCGCCAGCCTCGTCGCGCTCAGCAGGCTACCCAGGCAGCTAGCCACGCACGCGATCCTTTGGGTATTCGCGTTCCGCGCTGGAGAGCTGAGCCCGGCCGCCAGTGCCGCACTGGCTCGCCTTGAGGCCGGCGGCGCGCTAAAGATCGAACTCAGCCCGCTCGGCCAGGCCGCAACCGCTCGCGTCGCCGAGGACATGCTGGGCGGCACACCTGATGACGCGCTGCTGCGAGTCCTGGCAGGCGTGCAGGGAAACCCGTTCCTGCTGACCGAGCTGCTCCAGGGCCTGCGCGATGAAGACCTGGTCGAAGTCGACCGCGGTGTAGCGCGACTCACCGGGATGGGAATGCCGCTGCGGTTCGTCGACTCGGTGAATGACCAGCTAGGGCGGCTGTCCGCAGGTGCGCGAGACCTATTGCAAATGGCCTGTGTCCTGGGTAGCCGTTTCTCAGCTGACGAGCTGGCCGGGCTCGCAGGCAGCATTCCCGGGCAGATCATCGGGGAGTTGCGCGAGGCGCTCTCCGCGGGCCTGCTCATTGAAAAGGGCGACCGCCTGGCCTTCCGCCATGACCTGGTACGCGAGGCCGTCGACCAGACCCTGCCCAAGACGGTCCGGCAGGGCCTGCGCCGCCAGGCGATCGAGGTGATGCTCCAGCACGGAGCGCCGCCATCCGAGGTCGCCGAACTGGTCATGGATGTCGCCCAGCCTGGCGACGCCGCAGCCATCTCTGTCCTGCGACGGGCCGCCGTAGAGACCGGGATGGTGTGCCCTACGGTCGCCAGCCAGCTCAGCCGCAGGGCGCTGGACCTGACCCCCGGCAATGACTCCCTCCGCGGCCCGCTGACCGCCGAGACGCTCGCCTACCTCATGTACGCTGGCCGGGCCGCAGAGGCAGTAAGGCTCATCACGGCGGCTGCGGGAGATCTTGCCGACCCGGCGGCGCAAGCAACGGCCAGGCTGAACCTCGCTCACCTGTCGATGCAATACGCGCCCGCCGACGTCATCGAGCAATGCAGGCGCGCGCTGGATCTGCATGGCCTCCCAGATTCGCTGCGCGTTCAGCTGCTGTCGATCCTTTCGCTAGGGCTCGATATGTCTGGCGATGTCGACGCCGCGGAGCAATCTGCCAAGGAAGCCGCCGAAACCGCGCTGGCAACCGGCCACCCGGATAACGAAGTCATCACTCTCGTCCCGCGGGCCGCACGCGCACTCGCCCGCGGCCACTGGCGCAAGGCTCTCGAACTGGCCGGACAGGCCTCCAACCGCAAGAACAGCCTGCAGGAATCCGCGGGCCGGTTGTGGATGCCAGATTCATGGCA